>JAPLFQ010000012.1 GCA_026390595.1 Ignavibacteriales bacterium | reverse complement strand
ACCACAATTTCACCGAGCCCGTGGTTGAGACAGTGACCAAATCGTTACACCATTCGTGCAGGTCGGAACTTACCCGACAAGGAATTTCGCTACCTTAGGACCGTTATAGTTACGGCCGCCGTTTACCGGGGCTTCGGTCGCGAGCTTTGCCTTGCGGCTAACCCGCTTCCTTAACCTTCCGGCACCGGGCAGGTGTCAGTCTATATACATCGCCTTCACGGCTTAGCATAGACATGTGTTTTTGTTAAACAGTCGCTTGGCCCATTTCACTGCGGCCCCGTTCTGCCGGCGTTGTACACGCCATCATACTTGGGGCACCCCTTATCCCGAAGTTACGGGGTCAATTTGCCGAGTTCCTTAACCACGGCTCACTCGAGCACCTTAGAATATTCTTCTCATCTACCTGTGTCGGTTTGCGGTACGGACTGTCTACAGTCTCCTATACGAGGTTTTTCTTGGCAGCATGGTTACGTGGAGTTGTGGCCCATACGGGCACCCTGTTCACCTCTCGGCGATGACTCCCAGGCGGATTTGCCTACCTGAGACGCCTACGGGCTTAAACCAGCTAAGCCAACAGCTGGCCCCACTTCACTTCTGCGTCACCCCTTATAGTCAAACGACTGCAAACAGGTACAGGAATATTCAACCTGTTTTCCATCGCCTACGCCTTTCGGCCTCGGCTTAGGGTCCGACTAACCCTGAGACGATTAACGTTGCTCAGGAAACCTTAGACTTTCGGTGGGAAAGTTTTTCACTTTCCTTATCGTTACTTATGCCTACATCTTCTTTTCCATCAACTCCAGCATGGCTCACGCCACACCTTCGATGTCGATGGAATGCTCCCCTACCATAGTATTGCTACTATCCGCAGCTTCGGTACAGGGTTTAGTCCCGAGTATTATCGGCGCTGAGTCGCTTGACTAGTGAGCTATTACGCACTCTTTAAATGAATGGCTGCTTCTAAGCCAACATCCTAGTTGTCTGAGCAACTCAACATCCTTTCTCTGTTAACCCTAATTTAGGGACCTTAGCTGGCGGTCTGGGTTATTCCCCTCTCGGCGTCGAAGCTTATCCCTCGTCGCCTGACTCCTGTGGAACATATTAACGCAATTCGGAGTTTGTCTGGGTTTGGTATCGTTGTGACGACCCTAGCCCAATCAGTGCTCTACCTGCGTAATACTATATCACAAGGCTAGCCCTAAAGCTATTTCGGGGAGTACGAGCTATCTCCGAGTTTGATTGGTCTTTCGCTCCTACCCTCAGTTCATCCGAGCGGTTTTCAACCCACATCAGTTCGGGCCTCCATGAGGTTTTACCCTCACTTCACCCTGACCAAGGGTAGATCACACGGGTTCGCGTCTGCCGCACGTTACTGGATCGCCCAGTTAGGACTTGCTTTCGCTACGGCTACAGTTCTTAGAACTTTAACCTTGCAACGTACGAGCAACTCGTAGGCTCATTAAGCAAAAGGCACGCTGTCACTCCTCCTCCGCCGAAGCGGAAGATTTGCTCCAACCGTTTGTAAGCATATGGTTTCAGGTACTATTTCACCCCCTTCTTAAGGGTGCTTTTCACCTTTCCCTCACGGTACTTGTTCACTATCGGTCACCAAAGAGTATTTAGCCTTACCAGATGGTTCTGGCAGATTCTCACAGAATTCCACTTACTCCGTGATACTTGGGAGGCTCTCGGGAGTCAATTCGCTTTCGCTTACGGGACTATCACCCTCTGTGGTCCAGCGTTCCAGAAAATTCAGCTAACGAATTGATTTGTAACTCCCCGACTTATCGACGATTCAGTCTAAGAGTCCCACAACACCACTGATACAAGGGTCGTCGCCTTGACGTATCAGATGGTTTAGGCTATTTCCTTTTCGCTCGCCGCTACTGGGGAAATCACTTTTGTTTTTTCTTCCTGGGGTTACTGAGATGTTTCACTTCTCCCCGTTCGCTCTACCCCGCCTATGAATTCAGCAGGGAGTTCCGAGACATAACTCTCGGAGGGTTGCCCCATTCGGAAATCGTCGGGTCAAAGGCTGTTTCCGCCTATCCGACGCTTATCGCAGGTAGCCGCGTCCTTCATCGCCTTTTGGTGCCAAGGCATCCACCATATGCTCTTAGTAACTTAACCAAAAATCTTTATTGACTCACAGACAGATCCCGTCTTGCGACGGGTCGGTGCATCAATAATATTTTGGACGAGAAAACTTTACATTAGGTTATGCTTGAATTCCGCTTCCGTCATTGGTCCCACCGCGAGGCAGGACTACTAGCCCGGATGCTTCATTCAATCTTCTCAATTGTCAAAGAACAACAACAATGCGAATTGCGGATTTCCAATTTCGAATTTCTGCAATTCGAAATTCGCAATTCGACCGTGGAGCTGATCGGGATCGAACCGACGACCTCCTGGTTGCAAACCAGGCGCTCTCCCAAACTGAGCTACAGCCCCGCAGCTGACATTCACGCGCAGCCGTGTGGGCCTGAGTGGAGTTGAACCACTGACCTCACGCTTATCAGGCGTGCGCTCTAACCACCTGAGCTACAGGCCCATGGTGTTGAACCGCTGCTGGACTTCCTGCTAAGAGGTTAAAAAAATGAAAAGTGTGTGCAGTCGAATCAATCGAACAAGGAATATTCCTTGAGTTATCTTGCCGATTGCTCGGAAGATATCTCCTTAGAAAGGAGGTGATCCAGCCGCACCTTCCGGTACGGCTACCTTGTTACGACTTAGCCCCAGTCACTGATTTTACCTTAGGCGCCCCCCTCCTTGCGGTTGGGAAGACGATTTCGGGTACCCCCAGCTTCCATGGCTTGACGGGCGGTGTGTACAAGGCCCGGGAACGTATTCACCGCGGCGTGCTGATCCGCGATTACTAGCAATTCCAGCTTCATGAGGGCGAGTTGCAGCCCTCAATCCGAACTGAGGCCACTTTTAAGGGATTAGCTCCACCTTGCGGTCTTGCAGCCCATTGTAGTGGCCATTGTAGCACGTGTGTGGCCCTGGGTGTAAGGGCCATGAGGACTTGACGTCATCCCCGCCTTCCTCGCTACTTGCGTAGGCAGTCCACTTAGAGTGCCCAGCTTGACCTGATGGCAACTAAGTGCAGGGGTTGCGCTCGTTGCAGGACTTAACCTAACACCTCACGGCACGAGCTGACGACAGCCATGCAGCACCTGTACAAGTGTCCCTTGCGGGAAGACCGACTTTCACCGGTTGTCACTTGCCTTTCAAACCCAGGTAAGGTTCTTCGCGTTGCATCGAATTGAACCACATGCTCCACTGCTTGTGCGGGCCCCCGTCAATTCCTTTGAGTTTCAACCTTGCGATCGTACTCCCCAGGTGGGATACTTAACGCGTTAGCTTGGACACCGAGCCTTGCGGCCCGACATCGAGTATCCATCGTTTAGGGCGTGGACTACCAGGGTATCTAATCCTGTTTGCTCCCCACGCTTTCGAGCATGAGCGTCAGTTACAGACCAGAAGACCGCCTTCGCCACCGGTGTTCTTCCTGATATCTACGCATTTCACCGCTACACCAGGAATTCCGTCTTCCTCTTCTGTACTCAAGATCGACAGTATCATTGGCAGTCCTGAGGTTAAGCCTCCGGATTTCACCAATGACTTGCCGACCCGCCTGCGCTCCCTTTACACCCAGTGATTCCGGACAACGCTCGCACCCTACGTATTACCGCGGCTGCTGGCACGTAGTTAGCCGGTGCTTTTTCTAGAGGTACCGTCAAATCCCAGTATATGGGACTATTCTTCCCCCTCAAAAGGAGTTTACGACCCATAGGGCCTTCATCCTCCACGCGGCGTCGCTGCGTCACCCTTTCGGACATTGCGCAATATTCCTCACTGCTGCCTCCCGTAGGAGTCTGGACCGTGTCTCAGTTCCAGTGTGGCTGATCATCCTCTCAGACCAGCTACCCATCGTCGGCTTGGTGAGCCGTTACCTCACCAACTACCTAATGGGACGCAGGCCCATCTTTAGGCACCCTTGCGGGCTTTTAACAACTGTCACCATGCGGTGCCGCTGCATTATCGAGTATTAGCCCCGATTTCTCGGAGTTATCCTCGTCCTAAAGGCAGGTTGCCTACGTGTTACTCACCCTTGCGCCGGTTTACTCAAGATATTGCTACCTCTTTCTCCCAAGACTTGCATGTGTTAGGCACGCCGCCAGCGTTCGTCCTGAGCCAGGATCAAACTCTCCGTTGTAGTTTTTCCAACTTCAAGTTTGAACCTTAGCATCTTGTATCACTAGTACTTCTTCGATACAATTGCCAGGTTACAAAACCCTGTGCAATTGACTCGAGGCATACACACACTTTTCAAAGAACATTTTCCCTCATCTACCACAGTGTGGTCAGACGATAAAAATGCCCATTTTGCATGGGCATTGAGGGACATCATAATCAAAGAATTCGGGCGCTTTTGGCGCCTCCCCATTATTTGCGGGGTTTACAATATACCACGCCCTTCGTCGAAAGTCAATACCTTTTTTCACTTTGTTTCACTTTTTTTGTCCCGCCACCAGGAACTCGATCCCCCCACCATCCCACTCGATTATTTGAAAACCGACAAATTTCGCCGTTTTTCGGCAACCACGGATCAGAAGTCTCAGTCGAAATGACTCGTTCATTGAAATTGAAAACGAAATGGTCTAACTTCCCTCCGTCCAGTAGCCAGAAGGAGACTCTTGTATGATCATTTTCTATTTCTTCATTGCGGCAGCCGCCCTTCTCATCGTGTGGGTCATCGCGAAATACAATGTACTCATCACGCTGCGCAACCAAGTAACGAACGGGTGGAAACAAATCGACGTCCAACTTAAGAGACGTCACGACCTGATTCCAAATCTCGTCAATACCGTCCGCGGACAAATGCAGTTCGAACAAGAAACACTTGAGAAGGTTATTCAAGCACGCAATTCCGCAGTCTCCGCACAAGGTGTTGCTGATGCAGCGGCAAAAGAAGATATGCTGAGTTCAGCGCTGACGAAACTTTTTGCCCTCGTCGAGAATTATCCGACACTCAAGTCAAACGAAAACGTCAAGCAGCTGCAGGAAGAACTTACCAGCACTGAAAACAAGATCTCGTTTGCACGACAGTTCTACAACGACATCGCGACGAAATTCAATATCGCGCAGCAGGTATTTCCGGCGAACATCATCGCTTCGATGTTTAATTTCAAAGCCGCCGAGTTGTTTGAGATACAGGCTGCATCGGAACGCGAAGTGCCGAACGTCGATCTGTCGCTGAAGAAATAGGAATCGTTCCCGTGACTGTCGACAGAAACATCTACGAGCAACAAGCACACAACAAGCGCCTGACGTGGATCGTCATGACTGGCTTCGTGCTTCTGCTCGCGTTCATCGGATTCGGATTCGACTTCTACTTCCTCGGCTTCTACGAGGAGGGGCCGGTTTTGCCTGTGGGGACTATCATCGCCGTCGTGTTCGGGACTGCGATGGCCATCGGAAGCCTCCGCTCCGGCGCGAAATCCGTACTCCAATCCACCGGAGCTGTTCCAGCCGACGCCACCAATCCGGCCCACGCACAGCTTCTCAACGTTGTCGAAGAAATGTCCATCGCTTCGGGAATGCCGAAACCGCAGGTCTTCGTCGTTCCCGATCCGGATCCCAATGCGTTTGCCACGGGGAAAGATCCCGAACACAGCTACGTTGCCGTCACAGAGGGATTACTCAATACTCTCAACAGAGAAGAACTCCAGGGGGTTGTTGCGCACGAAATGAGCCATGTGAGAAACTATGACATCAGGTTGATGACTGTCGTGGCTGCGTTCGTTGGTTCGATCGTGCTTCTTTCGGATTCGGCCCGGCGCGGGGTGCGATTTGGCGGACTTGCCGGCCGCGGGAGCAGATCCCGCAGCGGCGGTTCCCTCGGGGGGATCTTCTTTATCTTCTGGCTCCTCAGTATTCTCCTCGCTCCGTTCATCGCTCAGATCATGGCTATGCTCGTTTCGCGCAGACGGGAGTATCTTGCAGACGCTTCGGGAGCGGAACTGACGAGGAATCCCCTTGGCCTGGCGAGCGCGCTCAGAAAAATCGAGAACGCCGCAGCTGCAACAGAGTCGATCAAGCGCGGATCGGCTCACCTGTGTATTGTCGATCCGCTGGGGAGATCATTGAATTCGAAGGAGGGGTTTACCGCGGAGCTGTTCGGCACTCATCCGCCGATCGAGAAACGCATTCTCGCGCTGGATGCAATGGCCTACCAGTACAAGACTGCTAAGCTTTCTGTTTGAGGATTTCCTTCCGAATCTGCTTCTCTAAACGCAAGTGTTCTTCCGCTGAAATACTGAAGCAGTCGCGGAGTTGCTCAAGCCGCTCAGAATCCTGAGGTGTGATGACGCCATCCTGCCAGACATCTGCTATCGCCTGCAGATAAATCTCAATCTGGACTTCCTGCTGCAGGAGTTCATGATCCTTGTCAGAAAGACCGAACCGTTCGCGCAGCAGGGCAAGAATGTTTGATTCCTCCCTGCTGAGGTCCGCGTCGCTCCACGCCAGCTTCAGGACCTGCGTGTACGTCACGCGTGATTCATCCGCACCTTCCGATTGTTGGGCGGCCGAATTTTTCTTCAGAGCCTCCGCATCCTTCGTTGCTTCCTCTGCGAGTTTCTTCTGTTCGGCCTCCGCCTTTTTCCGCTCTTCTTCAGCTTTCTTTCGATCATCTTCCGCCTTCCTCTTCAACTCCTCCGCACGCCGCCGTGCTTCATCCTGCCGCTTCCGTTCCTCCTCCTCCCGTCGCTGACGTTCCACTTCTTCCAGCTGCCTACGGGATTCTTCGTCCGCTTTTCTCTTGGCGACCATTTCGGCCTGACGCTGAGCTTCCAGAACCGCCTTCTTCCTCTCGGCTTCCTCACGAAGACGAGCCGCCTCTTCCGCTTTCTTCCTCGCTTCCTCTTCGGCCTTTCGCATCTCCTCCGCCTGAGCCCTCCTCCTCTCCTCCTCCTCCTTCCGCCTGGCGGCCTCTTCCGCGGCGCGGTGCTTCGCTTCCTGCTCCTGACGGAGCGCTTCCTCCTCTGCCTTGCGTTTGGCCTCCTCCTCAACCAGCTTTGCCTCCTCTTCGGCCTTTTTCTTCGATTCCACTTCGGCTTCGAGGCGCGCACTTTCCTCTGAGGTCTTCTGACTCGTTGCAGTCCTCTTCTGTTCGAGGATTTTCCGCTTCAGTTCTTCTACTTTTTTGCGTTGTTCCTCAAGGTCAGTCATAGTCTCTTATCGTCAATAATGCAACTTTGATCACTGCCTGTCCCGCTCTTGGGTCACTTTGGCGGTACAAGCACTTGTACCGCCTGTGCTTGTGGGCTGCTGACAATCGGCGGAGGCAATATATCTGTTTCACGATGGAATGTCAACGCGGGCATACAAGCACACAATTTGCGATTGGAAAATACAATTTTGTAAACTAACTTGGAGTGCACTGGAGCACATCCCCACAAATCGGAGGAAACAATGGAAGAACAAGCACCATCCACGCCCACCATCTCATTGAGCGACATCATAGTCAATGTTTTTACTTCGCCAGCCGAGACGTTCGAGGGCATACGTACTTCGCCCACACGGGCAAGCACCTGGGTAGTTCCACTGCTGATCCTGATGCTTCTCTCCTGCTGCTTCACATACCTGATGTTCACCAACGAGGCAATGAAGAGCCAGTTTATGGATTCGCAGCGGACGCGAATGGAGCAGCAGGTCCAGGCCGGAAAAATGAACCAGGAACAGGCCGACCAGGCTATTGAACAGATGGAGAAGTCGGGCGGCATGATGATCGCGTTTGGAATCATCGGTGCTGTCATCATGATCACCATCATGTTCTTCCTCGCCGCGCTGATTTTCTGGCTGGTGGGAAAATTCGGCCTCAAGGCTGAAGGAGGGTACGGCAAGTACCTCGAGTTATATGGCGCGTCGCAGTGGATCGGAATCCTGGGCCTCATCGTGACGATCCTGCTTGCGGTTGCGTTCGGATCAATGTATGCCTCACCGGGTGGCTCGCTTGCGGTGCTGAGCAACTTCAACCCGAAGAATACCACACATCGCCTGCTCTCAGCTCTCAACATCTTCACGATCTGGCAGATGGTGGTCGTTGGCATCGGATTGGCCAAGTACGGAGGCAAGCCGAGCGGAACCGGCATCGGTGTCGGTCTGGGGCTCTTCATCGTCTGGGTTTTGATTTCCGTGTTCGGATTTGCCGCCTTGGGGATGTAGACAACACATGTTCGAAGGGTGAGCAGAACCGGTGAGCGTTCGTCAGACATAACAGGACTGTGGCGGCCGCCGATCGATTTGGTCCAGCGGTTCCGCTTTTTGTGAAACTGCGGAAGGTGTAGATTCTAAGAGGCGAGGAAGGTATCCTCGCCTCTCGCTTTTGCGGGAAACTTCGCGCATAAAAGAGACTCAATCGATCTCCTTCCTTGATATTCCTCCCGTTTGTTCCTACTTTCTTCTCGCGGCGATACCTTTATGAAAATCCTTCACGTCCTCTCACAATTTGAAGTTACCGGAGCCGAAGCGTACGCTGCCTCGTTGATCGAGGCGCAAATTGCCGACGGCCACTCGGTGCTTGTCGCGTCTGATACATTTACGCTCCCCACGCAAGCGACCTACATACCGGTCCCCATTGGCATTCGTTCCTACTCACAGCGCCTGAAAAACATCGGGACGCTCGTCAAGCTCATCCGCGGCAATTCGATTGACACTGTGCATGCTCATTCGCGGGCAGCGAGTTGGGTTTCCTTTTTTGCGACGCGCATTACCGGCAGGCCGCTTGTCTCAACCGTGCATGGCCGGCAGCACGTTCACGCATCGAGCAAGGCATTCAGCGTTTACGGCAGGGATATCATCGCAGTCTCAGCAGCACTGAAGGAGCATTTGATACAGGATCTGGGTTTCAACGCGCACGACATTGTTGTGATTCCCAATTGCATCCCGCTTGCGCGATTGGAGGCGGAACGATTGGCTTCCGCGAGCTCCAATGATGCTTCCGAGAAAAACGAGCAGTTGCTACTTTTTGTGGGGCGTCTGACAGGGCCAAAGGGGGACGTCGTGCGATTCCTCCTTACAAAGATTCTTCCGGGGCTTCTGGCTCATCGAAGACTTCAATTCAAGGCTATCGGCGGCATGATCACGCCGGACGATCTGCCCCGGTTGGCGCAGTGCCTGAACGACCAGATTGGCCGCCCCGTTGCCGAGCTTGCGGGTTTTCAACCGGACATCGCCCGGTACCTGCTTCAGGCCGATCTCATCATCGGGTCGGGACGGGTAGTTCCGGAATCATTGGTTTTGCGCAGGCCTGTCATTGCATTCGGCGAGTCTGACTACGCCGGGCCGATCCTCCCGGGGACATTTGAATCCGCGTCGGTGACCAATTTTGGGGATACGGGGCTTCCAATCACTCCGGACCCGGAGAAAATCTCCGGCGACATACTTCGAATTCTGGAGTCACCCCCATCGGAGAACGACCTGGAGGTTTTGAGCAGGATGGCGCAAAAGAGGTTTGACACGCCAAATGTGGGGATCAGAATCAACGCAATCTACGAACGAGCGTATGCGAGGAGCCACGCACCAAAGTCCATTCCAGTCCTTATGTACCACCGGGTCCTGGAACAGGCGGCGGAGTCGGCCCATGGCATTTGGGTCTCGGCGGGCCAGTTTGCCTCGCAGCTCGGATCGCTCAAACGGCGGGGATTCCAAACAATAACGTTCCATGACTATGACCGATTCCTCCGGGGAGAGGTGAAGCTCCCAACAAAACCCGTCATCCTCACGTTCGACGACGGATACGAGGATAACTACCGCGTCGCGTTTCCCCTTCTGCAACAGCATGGCTTCAGTGCGGTGGTCTACGCAGTGACAGACCGTGAACGACGGACGAACTTCTGGGATCAGGATGAGCCGGCCGGACAGTTGATGTCAGCGGCGCAGATGCAAGAGTTGCACCGGTGCGGTATCGAGATCGGGTCACACACCGTGACGCATCCACGGCTGCCGAGGGTGACCACAGATCAGGCACATTTCGAGATCAGCAAATCCAAGGACACGCTTGAACAGATTCTTGGATCAAGCGTGCTTTCATTTGCGTATCCGTACGGAGAACTCTCAGAGGTTGTCAAGGATTGTGTCGGCGAAGCGGGGTATACGTACGCGGTGGCAGCCGATTCGGGCCCCCTCACGTTCTACCAGGACTTCCTCGAAATCCGCAGAACACAGGTCTTTCCGTGGACTGATCAGATCGGATTTTGGAAAAAGACCTTACCTCTCTACGTCCGCTACAAGGCGATCAAGTCTTGACGCTCGCAAGAAATGAATTGGTGAAGAGTCAGGAATAGACATGTACTGAGCGTGGAAAATGTGACGCAGGGGTGGGGGATTCACGTAAGTCAGAATCTATCCAGAAAGGACTTTCGGCGGACAGGAAATTCTTTTAAAGTCGTGCTCTTCACTTGATACACAGAACTCCCCTGGGTCGAAATGGCATTTCGACCCAGGACTTTGACAGGCTCTGCAGGCAGAAGATTATCTTTTATCGCAGGCGCGGGGCGAAGGAAATACCGATGGCCGCAGACGTCAGACCATCGAATTTCGGCCCCGAAAGATTCAGGAGATTTGGAACACCGAACATCCGGCGCACCTCCGCAAAACCCGACAGTGAATTATTGAGCTGAACACTCAACCCGGCTTTGGCGTCAGGCGCGACCGTCCCGCCGAGGCGGCTTGAGTACGCCCAGAAAGCAAGTGACCCGCCGAATCCAAGATACGGCCGCACTTCCCCTTCAAGCATATAGAACGTGACATCCGCTCCGAGAAATCCCATTCCGATGCTAAGGTTCGGCATCCTGTCATAGTTGTCATTTCTGTAGTCTGAATACGGCGAATAGTACGGAGCATAGTACGATGCGAGCGGAATGTAGTTCTGCCCTTCGACAGGTCCGGATGTTCCAGTCTGAAGAAGTACGCCGCCGAAGAAATCGACGGCAGGGCCGGAGAACCGTCGCGGGCTGTATTGAAAGACGAGCATCGGTCCAAACCGATCTTCGCCCCCCACAGAGAAGCTGCCATAGGCCACCATCGTGCTGAGCGTCTGACTTCCTCTGGACCGATAGTCCGCCTGCTTTCCTATTTGCCCGGCCGGGACCTGACCCGGGCCGGCAAGCGGGGATGCGATTCCCTTCTCTTGTGCCGCAAGAAGAGCAGTGGACCCGATGAGCAAAAGACCAAAAGCGACTGTTCTCATGTGCATTCTCCTTCTTCGGACCTCAGTCTTTTCCCGCTTCGAACTTCTTCCATTGATCTGCAAAGAAACGGAGTTTGTCATCTACCAGTCCAAATATCGTGCCGGGGGAAAACGCCCCACCCTCGCGACGACTCCCGGCTCTCATACCTGTGAGGATTTCAATTCCCTGATCGATCGTTTTCACAGCATACACCTGGAATTTTCTATTCTTAACAGCCTCCAGCACATCTTCGCGAAGCATAAGATCGGGGATATTTGTTTCCGGGATCATGACCCCCTGCGTTCCGGTCAGGCCGCGGTCCCTGCAAACATCATAGAATCCTTCGATCTTGAGATTGACACCGCCGATCGGCTGGATCTCCCCTTTCTGATTGACCGAACCGGTGACAGCAATGTCCTGCCGGATCGGAACCTCCGCAAGACTCGAGAGTATCGCATAGATCTCTGTCGATGACGCGCTGTCGCCGTCCACGCCGCTGTATGACTGTTCAAACGTGACACTGGCGCTCATGATCAGCGGTCGATGTTGTGCGAAGGTGCCTCGCAGGTATCCGCTCAGAATGGCTACACCTTTGTTGTGGGTTGGTCCGCTCATTTCCGAATCCCGCTCGATGTTGATCACTCCTGCACGTCCGACGGAGGTCTTCACGGTAATGCGCGCGGGTTTTCCAAACGCGTGCTCGCCCGTGTCGTAGACAGACAAGCCGTTCACTTGTCCAACCACGGCGCCCTCGGTGTCGATCATGATCACGCCATCGTTGATCATCTCCTGAAGCTTTTCCTCAATCAACTTGACGCGGTACACGCGTTCCTCGACGGCCTTTCGCACGTCCCCGACGCGAACAATTTGCGCGAGCTCCTCCCCAGCCCAATAGTTGGCTTCGCGGACAACATCCGCCAGAATATTGAACCGCGTGGAGAGTTTCTTCTGGCTTCCGGCAAGCCGCACACCAAACTCCACCAGGGCTGCGAGCGCTTCCCGGTCGAACGCCCTGAGGTTTTCATCGTCGCACACCATCTTGACAAACCGGAGATACTGCCCGACCGCGCTCTTGTCCTTGTTCATCTCATAATCGAAGTCAGCGCGGATTTTGAAAATCTTCTTGAAATCATCGTCGCGCTGGTAGAGGAACTGATAGATCTCGGCGTCGCCGATCATGATCACTTTGAGATTGAGCTGAATTGCTTCAGGCTTCATGCCCGTCGGCGCAAAACCATACATCGGCTCGTTGGCGAGGATTTCCGACTTGCCGGTGCGGAGCATGCGCTTCAAATCCTGCCAGACACCCGTCTCGAGAAGCACGTCAAGAGCGTTGAGAACGAGATAGCCTCCATCGGCCTGGTGCAGGGCACCCGGTCTGATCTGAGTAAAATCGGTTCTCCAGACACCTCCACGCTCTATGATGCGCTCAACCGTGCCAAAGAGGTTTTTATATCTCGGATTCGTCTCGATGATGACCGGGGTGTGCTCCGTCTCGGAATTGTCGACGAGGAGATTCACCTGGTATTCGAGAAATTCATCCTCTTCCTCATTTTCCTCCTGCTCGACTGCCGGGGCCGGGGTGGTTTTATGGAACCGGTCGAGGTTGTTCTTGATATGTTTCTGGACTTCTTCCAGATAAAGATGGACCTTTTGATCGTCATACGTCGTTTTAAGAATCTCGATGCTCTCGTCCACCAGCGGCATGACAAGCCGTCCTTCGACCTCGGCGAGAGACTGCTGAACTTTCTTCTCAATGTTGCGCAGTTCGCGAAACACGGTGGACATTTGCTTCTCGAGGACGAACTGCGTCTCCCTCATTGCTTCAAACTGGGCTCTTGAGATTTCCCCCTTCGCGACCATGGAATCCACTTCATCGAAATTTGTCGCTTTTTCCGCCACAACAGGCACGATATCGGGGCGCATCAGGTTTCCGACCTGAACCTGTACAAGCTCAAATCCCTTTTCTTTCACCCTTTTCTCGAAGTCCAGCAGGACGCTTCGCTGGCGCTCCTGGAAGTGAGAAACCACGTCTTTTCTGGCCTGCTGAAAGCGCTGACTTTCATAGAGAGCAGGGAGATCCCGAGCAAGGTCCCGAATCAGATTCGCCATGTCATCTTTCAGGCTTTTTCCCTGTCCTGCCGGCAATGAAATTGCAATCGGGGCGTCGGTATGCTTGAAATTGTACACGTAGCAATGGTCGCGGAAGCCGTCCGGCGTTCCCTCGAAAGTCTTCAGGAGCCGTTTGATGGTGGTTGTGCGCCCTGTTCCGGATATTCCTGTCACAAAGATGTTGTAGCCAAAATGATTCATGGCCAGGCCGACGCGCAGGGACCGAAGGGCTCGCTCTTGTCCTATGATTTCACGGGTGGGCTTGATCTCGGCGCTCGTGCGTACTCCGAGTGACTTCGGATTACATCGCCAGCGGAGTTTCCCGAGAGGCAGAGGTTTGAACAGGGAAGCCTTTTTGAAGAGCCTGGAGGCGGGGCGTTTGTTTTTCATAATCCTTTGGGCGTTCGACAATAGATGAGTATCCAGATGACCGCTATGGTCTGAAGCGACCATACAAAAAAGTCAATGCGGGCATGTCCTTTCCTGAGAGAGTCGCCAAGAATTCAGAATCATCCTTCGTTACACGAGACAGAGCCGGGTGCAGGCGTTTCCACCTGCACCGTTGCCCTCTCATTGGTTTTCGATGTCCGGCCTGAGCCGGACTATACCGCTCCCATCACTGCATTGATTCCAACAACGCTCACGATATCTTCGACGCTGCAGCCGCGGGATAGATCGAATGCCGGCTTCCTGAGACCCTGAACTATGGGTCCGATCGCTTCTGCGCCTCCGAGACGCTCTGCGATCTTGTACGCGATGTTTCCTGCGTTGAGATCGGGAAACACGAGGACGTTGGCTTTGCCAGCAACAGCGCTGCCCGGAGCCTTCCGCTCACCGACCTTCGGGACTATTGCCGCATCGACCTGAAGTTCTCCGTCCACCTGGAGCTCTGGTTTCTTTTTTCTGACGAGTTCCGTGGCCTGCTGCACCTTCTGTACGAGTGCATGGTCCGCACTTCCCTTGGTGGAGAAAGAAAGCATCGCGACTTTCGGTTCTTCCCCGGTGAGCTTCCGGTGATTCTCCGCAGACGCTATCGCGATGTCCGCCAATTGCTCGACGGTTGGATCCGGCACGACAGCGCAATCTGCGAAGGTGTACATCTTTTCCGGAAAGGCCATGAGGAAGAAACTTGACACGATGCTGATTCCTTCCGCGACGCCGATCACCTGGATACCCGCGCGCAACACGTCACCGGTCGTGGAAATCGAGCCAGCCACGCTGCCGTGGGCGTCTCCTTCTCTCACCATCATCGCGCCGAAGAAGAGGGGTCGTTTCATTGTTTCCAGCGCCTGATCAGGAGTCATACCTTTGGACCTGCGCAACTCGCAGTAGATATCCGAATAGCGTTTCAGTTTCTCCGACTTCCCGGGATCAACCACGTGGATGCCATCCAACTTCGTGTTGCACAGTGCGGCCTTTGCTTTTATCTCCTCTTCTATGCCAACAAGCGAGATGATCGCGGAACCTTCATCGACGCATATTCTGGCTGCCTTGATCGCTCGTTCGTCTGTAGCATCGGGCAGCACGATGTGCCTTTTGATCTGTTTTGCTTTGGTCTTTATTTGCTGCAGTAATGGGTTCATAGGAAAACTTCCTTTTACTAGGGAGACACGGGATGAAGCGGGACATCCGATCCGGCATCAGAATCGAACGTTTGACTGATAACGCCGAATCGCGGTCACCGACGACGTTCGATTCGCCAGAATATAGTGTACCTTCACTGGCCAATCAACGGATAGTTCGCTAACCCGAGGACTGACTATTTGTCAATGCTGAAAATGAGAAAGGCACCCTCTAATCATTGATATTATTGAGATTAAAAGAATTTAATGAGATGTTGGCGGTTTGATTGTCTGTCATTCTTTCACTATCTTTGATCCCCAATTCTAAACCCCAAGGACGTGAATCCAAGGCAGATCTACATAGAAACCTACGGCTGCCAGATGAATTTGGCAGACACCGAGGTCGTGCTGAGCATCCTCGCAAAGGCTGGATTCAGCCAGACGAGCAACCTCCGGACCGCGGATGTTGTGTTCGTCAACACTTGCGCCGTGCGTGAAAACGCCGAACAACGTGTTGTTGGCCGGCTGGGGGACTTCAAACGCTACAAGAAGGAAAACCCGGGTATGCTCGTTGGCGTGCTCGGATGTATGGCTGAACGGCTCCGGAAAGACCTGATGGAGTCTGAAAGTTACGTCGATCTTGTGGTGGGACCCGACGAATACCGAAGACTTCCTGAACTTATCGAAGGAGCCTTGGCAGGAGAGCGGGGTATTGCCGTGCGTTTGTCGCGGGTTGAAAACTACGACGACATTCTGCCCCTCCGTACAGACGGCATTAGCGCGTGGATCTCCGTCATGCGTGGTTGTGATAAGTTTTGCACCTTTTGCGTTGTTCCGTTTACGCGGGGACGTGAGCGAAGCCGATCGCTTGAGAGCATTGTGGTCGAAGTGGAACACCTGGCAGCGCGAGGATTCAAAGAGGTGACACTCCTCGGACAAAACGTGAACTCGTACCATGACGGGAAGAATGATTTTGCCGACCTCATGGCAGCCACCGCGCAGGTCGACTCCACGATGAGGGTTCGATTCACCACGTCGCATCCGCAGGATATGTCGGACAAGCTCATTCAAACCATCGCTGAGCATGAGAACATCTGCAAGTACATCCATCTTCCCGTTCAGTCCGGATCCGATCGGATTCTTGAGCTGATGAACCGATCCTACACACGCGAGCACTATCTCTCCCTCGTGCGAAGGATCAGGGCGAGCATTCCAGGGGTCAGCCTTTCAACGGATTTCATCGCAGGGTTTCCCACAGAGACAGATGAAGACCAGCGGCGGACGCTTGAGGTCATTCGGGAAGTGGAGTATGATGGCGCGTACACTTTCAAGTATTCCCCGAGGGAGAATACAAAATCCTGGCACATGGGGGATGATGTCTCGGAGGAATTGAAACTTGAGCGCCTCAACCAGATCATTGATCTGCAGCGGGAGATCTCACTTCAGAAAAACCAGGAGATGGTAGGCCAGGTTGTTGAGATACTCGTGGAGGGTGAAAGCACAAAGTCTCCACGGGATTTCTGCGGACGCACCGATACGAATAGGATGGTTGTCTTCCCTAAGGGGAGCACCGAAGTTGGACAGTATCTCAATGTGCGCATCGAACGCGCGAATTCGGCAACGCTCTTTGGGACGATCCTCGAAGCGTCCAGGCATGTGTCCGATGATTCGAGACTGGCTGCAAACGCATAAGGAGGCAAGAGACTGTGACGAGAACAACTGCCACACATTTTTTTGTGGTCGCCCTGATGCTCGCCTGTACCATTCCCTTGGCTGCCCAGACACAGGGAGCCGGCGAGCCCGACATTCTGAAGCGCCTCGAGCTGATCGAGAAGGGGCAGGCGGACGTCGTGAGATCCGAGCTTCCAACGCTGATGACCAATTTCCAGAACCACCCGGGGGTCTTGTACCTTCAGGGGGTGTTGACCACCGATGGAGCGGAAGCCTCAAAGATCTACCAGAGCATTCTGGACAACTTCCCGAAGAGCGAATGGGCCGACGATGCCCTCTTCAAGCTCTATCAGTATTACTATTCTGTTGGATTATACAAGACAGCGGACCAGAAGCTGGAGTTGCTGAAGCGTGACTACCCCTACTCGACCTACGCAACCGACCAGAAGGTTGCAGAAGAGCCGAAGGTCGCACCGCCGCAGGAAACCCCCGCGAAGGTGAATCAGCCCGGCAAGGGGAAAAAGTCGACGGCCTTATTCACAGTGCAGGCCGGGACTTTTCGTGAGCTTCAGAATGCGGAAGAGCTGAAGTCCCGGTTTGAGCGGGACGGATATGCTTCCCATATCTTCACGATCGTAAACAGCGGGAAGAAGTTTCACAAGGTTTGGGTCGGCGAATTCGCGACGCAGGACGAGGCAAAGCGGTTCAGCGGCGAGATCAAGAAGAAATATCATATCGAGTCGATCGTTGTCCCGCGTTGAAGCGGGGCGCAGATGGTTGGACGGTGAGGAAGACGGTGTATGGATCGCTTGGAGTTTCAACGGCAACATGGAATCATCGGACGGTCTCTCGAGATTCAAGAGATCGTTGATGTCGTGCAACAGGTGGCTCCGACAGACATCACCGTGCTCATCACAGGTGAGAGCGGAGTCGGCAAGGAGGTCATTGCCCGCGCATTGCACACGGCGAGCAAGAGAGCCAAGAACCAGCTTGTGACGGTCAACTGCGGGGCGATTCCGGAAGGATTGATCGAAAGCGAGTTGTTCGGACACGAAAAGGGTTCGTTCACGAGCGCTGTCGAGAACCGCAAAGGTTATTTTGAAATCGCCGACGGCGGCACGATCTTTCTCGATGAGATCGGCGAGACGCCGCTGGCAACCCAGGTGAAGCTCCTGCGGGTGCTTGAGAGCGGCGAGTTCATGCGCGTCGGCTCATCCCTGTCACGGACATCCAATGCCAGGGTCATCGCAGCAACCAACAAGGAGCTGCAATACGAGGTGCAGCAGAAACGATTCCGGCCGGATCTGTACTTCCGGCTTCGCTCTGTAAACATCTTCATCCCCCCGCTGCGAGACCGGCGCGAGGACATCCCCCTCCTCATCGAGCATTTTGTGAACGAGGCCCTGGAGCGCAATGGGATACGCTTCGAAGGATTTACAGACGATGCGACCGAGCTGATCATGAACTATCGATGGCCGGGGAACGTCCGCGAATTGAAGAACAGCATAGAAAGCATGCTGATATTGGAAAACGGCAGGCGCCTCACCGGCGACGGCATCCGGAAGTATCTCAAGGATTACCAGGGTCAGGTGGTCGACAGAAACCTCCCCGTGGTAGCGAACAAGACCGTTGAGCAAGCAGAGCGAGAGCTGATCTACCGGGCACTCGTCGATCTCAAAGGATCGATTCTCGAGTTGCGCGATGTCATCCTGAACGGCGTAACCCCGTCCGATGCGCCCGCCCCAACGAAAACGGGTCACTCGGGGGGCAACGGTGCACTGTCGCTGGACGCGATGGAACGCAAGATGATCATGAGTTCTCTCGATCGACACAATGGAAACCGGCGGCTTGCGGCAGAAGAACTGAACATCAGTGAACGCACTCTCTATCGAAAAATCAAAGAGTTTGGACTCCAGGAGTAAGGTGAGCGCGCCCGAATCGGTCATGCACCGTGCAATACTGTCGATCCTTCTCGCGGCAACGGTGTCGGGATGCGCGGGCTGCCCGTATTCGTTCACGGGGGCATCTGTTCCACCACACCTGCAGACCATCGCGATCCCTATCGTGGAAGACCAGAGCGGCTTCGGGGACGCAACGCTTCGGGATCAATTCTCCCGTCAGCTGATGCAGCGGTTCGTCAACGACGCTACGCTTCAACCTTCAGACAGGTCCAACGCCGACTCGATCCTCGAAGGGGTCATCACCAGCGTGAAAGATGCTCCGGTCGTTGTCGAGGGAGGCGAACAGGTGTCGAAGCGAAGGATCGCTGTCACGGCACACGTGATCTTTCGCGATCTCAAGCTCCGTAAGAAAGTTTGGGAGAAAGACTTTACTCAATGGGGCGACTACCTTTCCGGTGGCGGCCTGACGCAGCGTAACGACGGTATTTCGGAAGCAATACGAAAAATCACAGAAGATATTCTCAACGAAACAGTCGCAGGATGGTGATAGTGCTATGGTTATTGCATCGATGTTCTTTCGGCAGGAAATCCTGAACAGTCCCTTCTTCACGGATCTGGTCCTGTACCTTTACTTCTTTTCGCTCCTGATCCTGTTCACGTTTGGAGCCCACGGGTTTGTGATGGTCTATCACTATCTCAAGACCCGCGGGAAGGAACCAGTCCTTCCACCGATGGAGCACCTGCCGGTAGTCACGATCCAGCTGCCGGTCTTCAATGAATTCTACGTTGTCGATCGTCTGATCGAAGCCGTCTGCAGCATCGAGTACCCGAAAGACAAACTCGAGGTTCAGGTGCTGGATGATTCGACCGATGAGACAGTCGAGGTGGTGGCAAAGACTGTGAAGCATTTCCAGAGCCTGGGATACGACATCAAGCACGTGTATCGGACCAACCGGAAGGGATACAAGGCAGGAGCGTTGAAGGACGGCCTTGAGACCGCCCGCGGAGAATTCATCGCCATTTTTGACGCCGATTTCGTTCCGAATACTACTTTCCTGGCGCAGACGCTTCCCTATTTCTTCCAGGACGAGAAACTCGCTCTGGTCCAGACGCGGTGGGAACATCTCAACAGCGACTATTCCCTCCTGACGCGCACACAGGCAATGGCACTCGACGCCCATTTCGTGATGGAGCAGGGCGTCCGCAACAAAGTCGGGTTCTTCATCAACTTCAACGGCACCGGGGGCATATGGCGCAAATCCGCCATCATCGATGCCGGGAACTGGCATTCAGACACGCTGACGGAGGACCTCGATCTGAGTTACCGCGCACAGCTCAGGGGCTGGAAGTTTAAATACCTGAACGACGTCACGTCGCCGGCGGAGCTTCCCGCGGAAGTGAATGCGCTGAAGTCCCAGCAGTTCCGGTGGACGAAAGGGGCGATCGAGACCGCGCGAAAGATCCTCCCGGATGTCTGGAGGTCGAACATTCCGCTCCGCGTGAAGATTCATTGTACGTTCCATCTGACGAACAATCTCGCCTTCCCGTTCATCCTTCTCGCGGGCATTCTCAACGTTCCTCTGATGTTCATCAAGCAGCAAGGGGGGCACGATTTGTATTTTGCCATGATGTCGGTCTTTGTGCTGGCCTTCATTGGTTCGTTTCTCTTCTACATGTTCTCCCAGAAAGCCGTCTACTCCGATTGGCGGCGCAGACTGCTGCTGTTCCCCCTGTTCATGGCAGGAAGCATGGGATTTGCGGTGAACAATTCCCGGGCGGTGTTCGAGGGATTGTTCAAGAAGCGAAGCGAGTTCGTGCGAACCCCGAAATACAAGATCGAAGGGAAGAAGGACTCCTGGCTTCAGAAGAAGTATGTGCCCGTGAAACTCAATTGGGTTGTGTTCGTGGAGATCGCCCTGGCACTCTATTGCTTCTTCGGCGTAATTTCTTCAATTTACTACCTGGAAATCGCTGCGTTGCCGTTCCAGTTGTTGTACTTCCTGGGATTCTCATTCGTATCGGCACTGTCACTTAAGCACGCTTTTGTGGCGCGTAAACTCAGACAACAACAACCGTCTCTGTAATGACCGACCCGTCGCAGGAACGAATCACGTCGCTCGAACAGCGGCTCGCCCACAACCCACAGTCTCCCCTGTTTGCACGACTGGCTGATTGTTATCTCCAGGCCGGACGCGGCAATGACGCTCTGCGGCTCTGTGATGACGGCCTCGCTCTTTTTCCGTTCTACACGACCGCCCACCTGGTGAAAGCCAAGGTACTCACACAGCTTGGTATGTCAGCCGAAGCGCGCCATGCGTATGAAGTCGTTCGTGAGCTCCTGCCGACAAATGCCTCCGTCCTCCATCTGGCCGCAATTGTCGATGCCGGTACGCCGCAGGATCAAGATGCAACCGCGGCTGCTCAAGAGGTTGTAGAGGCAGAACCTCTGCAAGCACCCGTGGAAGAGATCGACCGCGAGGAATCGTTCATCCAGAAAGCTCAACCGCAAACCGTTGAAGAGGCGGTGCCCGCTCCGGCCGAAGAACAACAGGCGGCACCATTTGAAGAAGCGGCGCTGCAGGAACCTGTCGCACTTGAAGAACCGCAAGCCCAGGCGGAAGAATCACCACTTGCGGAAGTAGTCACAGAAGAGCAGGGAGCATTCGCGCCGGCCGAGCCTGCGCAGCCCGTTGATGATTCGTTCGGATTCGGAGAACAGCCGGTCGTCGAGCCTCAAGCTGAAGAACCGAGCGCAGCCGACAAGCTGGGACTTGACATGCAGCCCGAGCCGCAGCAAGAGTATGCGGATTTTGATTTTGGTGCGCCGGCAGCCGAACCTCCTGCTGCCGCGGTTGAGGAAACTCCCGTTGAGTCTCAGCCTCTCGAAGAGCCTCAACCCCGAATTGAGCCTGAACCCGAGACGGAGCAGTTACAGGAGCCTTCTCCATTTGAAGCTCCCGTGATGGAAGCTGCCCCGGTAACTCCAGAGGTCTTGCCGTCGGATTCCTCCGAGACCAGCACGGATCAGACTCCTGACTGGTTCGAGGCATTCAGCCAGCTGCAGCAACCTGCGGCCGAGGCTGCAGAGACTCCGGCACCTGCGCCAACAGAGGAAGAAAATCCATTTGCGATCTTCGGGACTGAGGAATCTTCCACAGCAGTCGAAGGCGAGCCGTACGAGGATTTTACGTCGCGCATGAGGATGGAATTGTTTGGCACCGAAGACACGATATCGCTGGAGGAGTACCTGGGTCAGACCGGACCATTGGAACCTCCTGTGATGCCCGCGGACGACATCGGAGACCTCGCGGAAAAACTCAAGACCTCACAGCGCATCACGCCGCCGGTGATAAACTTCTCGGAAAAAGCGCCCCGCTCGGCCGGTGACGCTGATACCGGGGGCGGATCAGGCTTTGTCACTCCGACGCTTGCGGAAATCTACGTGAAGCAGGGCTGGTTCGACGACGCTATCAAAGCGTACCGCGCCCTCGCTGCCAACAAACCCGCCGAGAAAGAGAAGTTCGAACAGCGAATTGCAGAGATTGAGGAGATGAAGAAGAAGTAGCGGAAGAGAGTGATGAGATTTGTGAAAACAGAAAACCCCGGCCGATGGTCGGGGTTTTTGCTTTTTCTCGCCCCGATTGAAATCAGGGGATACGGGCTTGGAGGTTTCTTACTTCAATTTACTCACGGACTTCGTGAGGCTCGATTTCAGGTTGGAAGCTTTGTTCTTGTGGATAACGCCCTTTGAGCCGAGCTTATCCAGCGCCTTCACTGCCACTTTGAGCGCTGCCGTACCTTTGTCTTTTTCTTTGGCTGACCGGACGTTCTTGATCAGGGTCTTCACGCGTGAGAGGGCGGCTTTGTTGCGCATGTTCCGTTTCACGTTCTGACGTGCTCGTTTTTCAGCTGATTTGTGTTGTGCCATCTGTTCTCCTGAGTGTAACAGCTCTGATTGTTTCCTGATGAAATATAGCGAAGATTCCGCGGATTTACAAAGGAATTTTCGCCAGAAACAGTGCCTCGCTTATCCGGAACACCGATTCAGGCAGGGATGCGGCGCAGAAATGCACGCAGAATTGCGGCTGTCGCTCCCCAAATCTCGTGATCGCCAAAACGGTAGAAATAGACATCGATGATCCTGCCCAAGCGGCTGATTTTCTCCACCCTCTCGTTCCCTGAGTCAAGAAACAGCGAGACGGGCACCTCCAGTATCTCGGCGACTTCAGTTGCGTTGCGCTTCAACGGCGGGAGAAACGCAGCGCAGGCGACGACAGGCGTAATGACGAATCCTGACGGAGTCTCGTAGTCATCAAACACCCCCATGACCTCAACGGCATTCAGCGGAAGCCCGATCTCCTCTTCGCTTTCCCTCAACGCTGTGGCAACCGCATGGTCATCTTCATCGTCACAGGAACCGCCCGGAAACGATATTTGTCCCTTGTGATGTTCGACGTCCTCAGTCCTCTTCGTGAGCAGCACGTGCAGACTATCATCCTTGGGATAGAACAGCATCAACACGGCCGCTTTTTTTAAGTCCGGCTTTCCCAACTCACGTCGCTGAAATCCGTCCAGAAACCTCTTCATCTGTTCGACGGTGATCTTCATCTTCCCTTCAATTCAAGTTGACTAGGACTATGTGGGAATGACAACATTGGCTGAGGATGTATTGTGGAGATCGCGTAGAGTGACTCTGCGATCTTGCATGAAATTCTCTTCTTGTCGGAGTGCTCTTGAGATGGGTTCTTAGCATCGACCTTTTTGTTCAAGCGTTAGTTTCCCTTCTGCAAGTTCGCGCAGGAGCGACTCGATACGCGACCTCCATTCTTCCGATTGTAACGCGGCATCAGGACGGGATTCGAGCTGGTAGAGAATGTCCGGCAAGGATCCAAACGACGTTCCTGTGGGGCGTCCACGCGTCGAGCGTACGACATTATATCCATCGCGAAGCCGATACAGAAAGAGAAGAAGATCATCGGGCTTCAGGTTATTCTGGCTCCCGGCGTGTCCGAGCAACTCCCTGAGCAGGGCGGCTGCCTGCAAGGCCACAACCTGCATCTCGTGACGGCCGGGACTCACCGCGGTCTCTTCTTCCAAAGCGCGTTCAACCGCTCGCGGATTCCTTTCTCCTGTCCAATCTCCGTCGGCTTGTAGTAGATTTTGTCTTTGAGATTGTCCGGAAGATACTGCTGTTCGATAAAATGATCCTCGAATTGATGGCTGTACTTGTAATCCTTTCCGTACTCGAGGTCTTTCATCAATTGCGTGGGGGCATTTCGAATATGAATCGGGACGGGAAGATTCGGGAGATTCCGCACATCTTCCATCGCCTGACTGATGGCCATATAGGATGCATTGCTTTTCGGCGCCGACGCGAGATACGTCGCCGTTTGCGACAGGATGATGCGCGATTCGGGCATCCCCACGTAGTTCACTGCGGCGAAGCAGGACGTTGCCATGGTCAGCGCCATCGGGTCGGCGTTTCCAACATCCTCCGAAGCGAGGATTACCATCCTCCGGGCGATAAAGAGCGGATCCTCTCCGCCGTCGAGCATCCGGGCCATCCAGTACACCGCAGCGTCGGGATCACTTCCGCGCAAGCTCTTGATGAACGCCGAAATGGTGTCGTAATGCTGATCTCCCTTTTTGTCGTACAGGGTGTACTTCCGCTGGAAGGCTTCTTCAATTCTTGCCTTGGTGATCGTCGCACCGCCGTCCTTGTCGGGCTTCGTCAAATGCAGTGCTGTCTCAAGCCCGTTGAGGAGTTTCCGGGCATCTCCTCCTGAAAGGAGCATGAGAAAATCCCGATCTTCGACCGTGATACGTCGTTTCGAAAGAATCAGGTCAGTTGAGAGCGCGCGATCCAGAATGGCTCCGAGTCCGTCTTTGTCAAGAGCCTCAAGCACATAGACGCGTGAACGGGAAAGAAGCGGCGAGATGACTTCGAAGGAGGGATTCTCCGTCGTTGCCCCGATGAGAACGATGCTCCCTTCCTCCACGCTGTGCAGCAACGCGTCCTGCTGCGCCTTGTTGAACCGATGGATTTCGTCGATGAAGAGAATTGTTCTTCTCCGGAGCTTGCGGAGATTGACCTCTCCTTTCGCGATGACTTCCCGGACTTCTTTTACTCCGGATGAAACCGCGTTCAGTTGATGAAAATCGGCCTTGATCTGATTTGCCAGAAGCCGTGCAAGTGTCGTCTTTCCTACTCCGGGCGGTCCCCACAAGATCATCGAAACCAGCTCCCCCTGCTCGATCATCATGCGAATCGGTTTTCCTTCGCCAAGGAGGTGCGCCTGACCGATGAAATCCGGGAGCACATGTGGCCGCACTCGTTCGGCAAGCGGAGCGTATGATCGCTGCGAAGGACCGTGAACTTCGTCGGAAATGAAAAGATCTGACATAGGGACTCTTTCTGTTTCGATTCCCGCCTCCGCCATATGGAACAAGAGAGGTTTCAGGAATCTACTCCTCGAAATGAAAAAACCAACACGAGTTTCAAAGCCGTGTTGGTTACGATGGATCAACTTCCGAGCATTCAGCACCAGCTGTCAGCAATCAGCTTTCTGTCTACTCCCTGCGCTTAACTGCCTACTGTTTCTTCACCTTATAGACCGTCTCCCCATCGCGTGCCATGCCGTACCTCTCACGAGCGACCTTCTCGATTGTCTTCCTGTCGCCGTCGAGGGCCTTGAGGTACGACTGGAGGCGTTTTGTCTCTTCATCGGCGGCCCTGACTTTTTCGATCATGACCTGGCGTTGATGTTCGAGCCGAATACGGGCAACAATTCCGCGATTATTGAAGAGAACATAGGAAACAAGCAGGGTCCCGACGACCACGAGCAGGGCACGGCGCCTCGTCTTGAAGACTTTTTTCGTGATGCCCTTGAGCCAGCGGGGCTGCTGCACTCGTCTGAGGAAATCGCCGTCCATTGTTCTGAAGGTACTCTTAATTTGAGCGTTTAGCAAACGGGCCTACGACTTGAACCATTCCGACTTTGGTTGATACTTCGTCTTCAGCCTGGCCCTTGAGGCATGCCGCTCGATCGCGAGCTGGACGAGCCGATCAAGGAGTTCGGCATACGATAGCCCCGAGGCTTGCCACAACTTCGGATACATGCTGATCGATGTAAAACCCGGTATCGTGTTCAACTCGTTCAGGAACACCGCGTTGGTCTTCTTGGCGACAAGGAAATCCACGCGCGCCATTCCTGCGCAATCCAGGGCACGGAAACTTTCGAGCGAATATTTCTGGATCTTCCTGATGACCGCTTTCGGCAAGGGCGCCGGGATCACTGCCGTCGATTTACCGTCAACGTATTTTGCATCGTAGTCGTAGAACTCGTTCGACGGCACGATCTCTCCTGGAACTGAGGCAATTGGTTGATCGTTGCCCAGGACGCTGCACTCGATTTCACGGGCGTTCTCGACCGACCTCTCAACGAGAATTTTCAGATCGTACTCCCCTGCCAGCCGGATCGCTTCGACCAATTCCCTCCTGTTGTGCGCCTTACTGATACCGACGCTTGAGCCGAGGTTTGCCGGCTTCACAAAGCAGGGATACCGGAGTTTCTTCTCGATCGCTCCGATGATCTTCCGTGCGTTCTTTTCGAATTCATGCATGAGGAACCATTCGTCGGGAGTCACGGGGATTTTCATCTGGCGCAGGAGCTGCTTCTGCACCACCTTGTCCATCCCGACAGCCGAGCCGAGCACACCGGAGCCGACGTACGGGACATCGGCGAGTTCAAAGAGACCTTGGATGGTTCCGTCTTCACCGAAGGTTCCGTGGAGGACCGGGAAGAGCACATCGATACACTGCGGGGTCAACTGGGCTGAGGAGTCTTTGAGTTCAACCAATCCCTGCTTGCGGGGATCAGGAACAAGAATGTGCTCCGGCAGATGCTCAATGTCAGCACGCTGCTTCAGCAATTCCAGCGCCTGTGCAGAACTGAGCCAGCGTCCTTCGGCGGTGATGCCGATGGGAAGCACCTCGTATTTGTTCTTGTCGAGAGCGCCGATGACAGAAGCAGCGGAGACAATCGAGACCTCGTGTTCGGCTGAACGTCCGCCGAAGATGACACCGACACGGATTTTCTTGGGCATCATGGTGATGGGAAGGTTTCCTGTTTGTTATGGTCGCACTTTGCCAAACGTGGCGTTCAGTTTGCCGACTTGTTCAACCGTCAGACTCTTTTCTCCGCCCAGCATCCGTGCCACGAATGTGATGTGAGCTGCGTGTTCCACCTTTTCCATTTTGAAATAGGCGTCATCGAGGTTCTTGCCGAACGCAACGACACCATGGTTCATAAGCAGAATCGCGTTTGCAGAATGGACAAACGGAGCAATTGAATCGGCAACCTCTTTGGTTGAGGGGGTCGCAAAATCCGCCAGCGGGATAGTCCCGAGCCCGAAGATCACTTCGGGATACAGGGGCTGATCGAGCGGGATGCGTGCGGTCGCGAATCCCGTTGCATACGTGGGATGGGCATGAACGACGGCATTGACATCGACGCGTTGCTGATAGATAAAGAGATGCATGCCGAGTTCGCTCGAGGGAGAAGTCCCGGGAGTAACCGCCGCTCCATTGAGAGTCACTTCAACGAGATCGTGTTCGGTTACGCGCCCCTTGTTCAACGACGTCGGAGTAGTGAGGATGTTGCCGCTCGGCAACCGAACGCTCACATTGCCGTCATTCGCTGTCACGAATCCGCGGTGATAGAGCGCCTTGCAGACGGCGACAAGTTGTTGGGCAATTTCAGGTTGTGTCATTGCAGGTTCTCGAATGAGATGATCAGTGCAATGCAATAATAGTCAAAAGTGGCACGAGGTTCAAGAACGAGCGGTTACTCCGAGAGGAGGAAATACGCGAGGACCGCGAAGCTGATCTGGCTGAGGATGAGGGCGGCTGCGGCTCCCCGGTCGAGCCTGCGCGTGGCGGAAAGGTCTCCGGGATTGTTGTTTTGAAGATAGGCATCGAAATTCCGGTTGGCTCTGTCTTTCATGATCGCCGATGCAACACCCGAGACGATCATCGACGCCCCCGAGGCATAGGTCATCAAATAGTCCTTCGGGATTCTGCCGTTGACTCCAAGGACATCGGACGGCCGCGTCAGCTTCCCGTTTTCGCTCTTTGGTGTGAGTTGCACCTTGAGAAGGCCGAAGCGGACCTCGCCTGGAAGAGCGCGGAGAGAGTCGTAACCATCCTTCTGTACTATGAATTCACCCGCAAATATCGAAGGCAGGCGGACATAGAGAGGCGTGGGGCCGAGGTCAACCCCGTTATGCCGGACAATCCCGCCTGGCGGGTCCGATTGGATCCGTAGAGCGTCCCCGAGCACCAGGCGCTTCTCCTGCTCATCCGTGCCGGATATGGTGACAGAATCCTGCTGCATGACTGCGTTCCAGGCAAAGACCGACGGATAGAATGCCCTGACCCTGTGCGATCCGCGGGAGAGGGTAATTCCCCGGGCGGGGGATTTTCCGACGAAGAGTGAATCGACATACACATCAGCACCTGCAGGCTCAGTGATGATACTCGCGGTGCCTGCGGAATCAGACAGAGACTTTGGCTGCCCAAGGAGCATGGAGCACAGGAAGGTGCTCGCTATCATGAAGAGTGTCTTCATTTGATTTCGGGCCGCATTGCAGTGATATACCGGTCTTCATACGTCAGCAACAACATATCTCCCCAGATGACCGGGGACACTTTGATTCTTCCTTCGACGGCATACTCCCAGACTTTTTCTCCGGTCTCAACGCGCAGGGCATACAGGACGCGGTCCATAGACCCGACATAGAGGATGTTTCCGGCGATCAAGGGAGCGCTGTTCACGATGCTTTTGGTTTCGAACTTCCAGACTTCCCGGCCGGAGTCCAGCCTCACAGCAGCGATCGTACCGTCGGAGCCGCCGACAAACACAAGGTTCTGCGAAGCCGACGCCGCGGCGTACAATCTGGATCCGGCATGGTACTTCCAGCGCGGTGTTCCGGTCCGCGCATCGATTGCGTACAGAACACTGTCCAGCGATCCGACGAGACATGTTTCTTCCTGAAGTATCGGCGTCGCAAAAACGCTGGCGCCGGTCTGATACTTCCAGCGCAGACGGCCCGTCAATCGCTCCACTGCATAGATTGCTCCGTCATCCGACCCGAACACGATCAATTCCCCGTCCGACGCCGGGGAGGACCGAATCGGTTTCCGCTGCTCTTTTGCGCCGGTCTCGAACTTCCAGAACTCCACACCGTCCGCTTTCTTCACGCTCAGCAGGGTCCCGTCGAGCGTCGTGACATACAGGAACTCTCCTATCATGAGCGGCGAAGTTTCGATGCCACCATGCTGCATTCCCCACTGGCGTTTTCCATCCTTGAGGAAAAGACACGTAAGGGTTTCCTTTCCATGGGCGCTCGCCACGTAGACGTAATTGCCATCCAGAACCGGCGTCCCCATCACAGCCGATTCGAGGGGGGTAAAACCATAACTTTCTCCGTCCGACATCCTGATTGCGTGCAATTCGCCCTTCATAGTTCCGACGATGACAACGCTGTCTTTGACAAGGGGTGTTCCGGCTATTCCGGCGACAGCGTCATATTCCCATACCGGTTTGAGCGGGGGCGTCACGACAGACTGACTCTGATTTGTGCGGCCCGCAGCGCCGCCATACGTGACCCAATCGTACGGCCGTGCAGCGAGATTGCGTTGGAGACGAATTCCACTCGCGCAGCCGACAATCAGCAGAAGTGAAACGCACGCGGCAACGCAGACTCCCTTCCTTCCGAAGAGAATCTGACGACTCTGCCAATGCCTTCGCATCATGTGGACGTGCCGTTTCATCCTCAAAAATCCCATCCGAAGAAGAATTGATAGAACAGGCCATCCTGAAAATTAGAGAGGTTATTCTCAATGCGTTTTCCGATGTCATACCGCAAGACGAGTATGCCTCCAATATTGACGCGGACGCCGGCGCCCACGCTGCCCTTGGTCTCGATGTACTTCGTGTCCCACGCTCCTCCAAAATCAGCGTAGAGAGCTCCCCGGACCGAATTGAACGCGATCCCTCCGAAGGGGAACCGGACACCGAGCTGGTCAACAAATGGGAACCTGAGCTCGTGACTCATGAACCAGATCTTCTGCCCCCGGGTTTCCCACCTCGGCCAGCCGCGTAGGTCCCAGCTGCCTCCCATGAAGAAGCGCCGGGCTTCCTTGCCGTCGTTGTACCAGAGGTTCACCCGCGACGCCAGAGCGCTCCGCGTCGAGAGTCTCCAGTAATTTCTGAAGTCTGCAAGAATCGTATAGTAGTTCACGTTTGAGTAACGGATATCAGATGTATAGGCCAGCGTCAGCCGGGCGCGTGAACCATCCATCGGTCCCGTGGGACCCCACAGTGTGTTGTCCGCCGTAAAAGAAAATGAACTCGAGACCAGTACTGCCTTACGGGGAACTGTTTCGATGTAGATGTCCTTGTCCGAGTTGCTGAGCGTCAGCCCCGCCTCGATCCTGCGGAACTGCGAGAGCGGATAGCTGAGGACAAAGTAGCCACCGAAGGAGCGTTCATAATAGAAGAGATTGGGATCGGTCAGATCATACCGGTCGCCCGCGAAGTGGAATATTCCATAGTCATAGTTTGTTCTCTTACCGAGCGAAATGCGCGACATCGCAATGTTGAAACTCGAGAGGAATTCCGAGCGGGCCTGCGCCGTGTTGTAGATCAAGAAGTAGTATTGATCGTTGCCGAGGACATCGCTCATCGCCAGGACAGCTCCGCCGGTGGTTCCGAAGACGGGATCTGTCGATATCTGGCTCTGTGCGAGGTCGAGCCTGTATTCACCGTCATACCGAAAGTCGCCGACAACCGAGGAGGCTTTGACTCTCGGAGCATCCCATTGGTCCTTGGGAACGTCGTACTGGAAGGCCCAGCTGATCTTGGCCGAGCTCAGGACCGACGAGACTTCCTTCATTTTCTTGATCTGGAAACTGAACCCTTCGAACGCAGCGAACACCATTTCGTCCTTGTCCGTCCAGGTCGGATCGAACGCGGCGGTGGAGAAATGCGTCACCTTCTTCATGGTCCGTGCGAGTTTCTGCCGGTCCATCTCCATGACCCAGACGTTCTGGGCGCCGTCGATATCAGACGTAAACGTCAGCAGCTTTCCATCGGGCGACCATGCGGGAGAAGTAAAATTCGACTGACCGATTGTGAGGTATTCGATCTCCGCTGTCGCCAGGTTGTAGGTGAAAAGGTTCAGATATCCCTGTTTCCCGTGCGCATCGCGGTCGGAACTGAAGACGATCATTGTCCCATCCGGAGACCAGGCCGGATCCCGGTCTTCGTATATGTCGTTCGTGAGCCGCGTCAGCGCACGGGTCGCCAACTCGAATGTGTAGAGATCACTCCTCCCAACCTTGTCGACCGAGGAGAACGCAATCCGCTTTCCGTCGGGAGACCACGAAGGCGAACCGAGGACGACGAGATCACGAAAACGCAGTGTCTCCTGCAGCATGTCCGTCTTCAGATTGTACAAATGAAGCACGTCGGATTCGCCGCTTTTCGTGACGAAGGCCATCACGCCATCCCTGGTAATATCGAGCTTGTTTTGAAGAAGGTGGAATGCCTCGAACTCCGACGTCTTCTCACCCTGGACCACCATCTCGGGCTCGGGTTTTTCCTTGTCCAAATCGACCCGGTAGATGCTGCTGTATCCAGTATGGTTCCCGATGAAGTACAGTTCCCTCTTCCCGTCCCGGTTGAAGAAGAGCGGTTTCGAATTGAATCCGACTTCGACAACGCTTTTTGTCACACCGCTCGGCAGATCATCGTCGGCGAGGACGGGGTAGTAGCGTTTCTTGAGGGCATACACCCACTCTTCGTCGAACTCCTTGTAGTTCCTTCCGATCGTCAGCTTCATCACTTCCGTGAACGAATTCGCTTTCCAGAAATTCTCCATCAGGAGCAGGATTTTTTCCGGCCCATAGCGCCGGGCGACAAATTCGAGAGCGCTCTGTCCCTCCTTGTACATCAGGAACGAGCCGTAGATCCGGTCCATTTCGCTGACAGGGACGACGTAATTGCTCAGCACCGCATCGCGCATCACCATCTCGGCCTGCGCGTCCCACGTCGAAGACCAGAATTCCGCCAATCCTTCTGTGAACCAGAGCGGGGGCGACCGATCCTGCGATATCCGGTGATCGAGCAGCACGCGATTAAGCTTGCTGTGCATAAACACATGCACCAGCTCGTGGCGGATGACATGTTCGAACCGATGCATCGAACCGTCATACGGGATGACGACGCGCCCTTTGACAAATTCAAAGAACCCGCCGACACCTTCCGGAATGAATCCCGAGGTAATATTCGTCTGCTCGAAATGAAGATGAGAGCTGTAGAACACCAGGGGAATCCGGTGACTGATGTTGTGATTGAACCGTTGTTCGTGGGACCTGTAGCTTTCTTCCGCGAACGCCGCCCCGCGCTCGGCCAGTTCTTTCATCTCGGTGTAGTAGTAGATGTCGAAGTGTTCCGTGCGCAGCACCTTCCAGTCGAACTGCGTGTACTGGACCTTGTTGCGTCCGAAGTAGTAGAACTGGGCCGGGGCCGTCTGAACAAGAAGAAGGAGGAGGAGAAGGGAATATTTGAGGAGCCTGAATATCACAATAGATGGAACGTTGAAGTTGGGCTTTGAGTTTCGTGGTTGGGAGGGGTGGCGGTTCGCACCCTGGTTAATTGGTGAATGGTTAATTGGTAGGAAATTCCTTCTCGGCAACAGGTTCAATCACCAATTAACTAATTAACCACTCACCAACTACGCTTTTCCCAACTCGTTCTTCAAATACTCAATCACCGTCACCGGCGTGGGATTCTGCTTGTTGAGTATCGCCAGATAGTAGCTCACCCAATCACCAACGTAGACCAGCGAGATGATTCTTGCCAGCAGGGACCTGCCTTCACTCGATACTACCAGGACATCTGACGCATACGCTTTGATGATCTTCCTGGTAATCTCTTCCCGCAGTTGAACCCGGGGATGTGTGCCGCGATCACGGAGAAATACTACAGTCATGTTCTTCATCAGTGCCCGATCCACCTTCCACCCCACGATTTCATTGTGGTTCATTTCGGGCAGTACATGGCCGAACGCAAGCTGCTTGGCATTTTCACTGATCTGACCGCGCCAGCGGACGTTGACGGCGTCAAGATGATCGGAAGCAGAATAGAAAATTGGGAGTCTCCCGTGCAGGCGTTGCGCCACCTTCAATGGAAGATTTCCCGAACTGCCGGGATCCCGATAGATTTGCGACCGGAATTTCAAACCGCTGATCGCCTCTTTGATATCGCGTTGCTGCGATCTGATGAACCCCATGGCGGCGAGTGCGACAAGAAGGGGGAAAAAGGAATAGCCGAGGGCCGCCCTGGGCTGGAGGCCAGGCGGGACTTTGATGACGGAGTGCTTGTATTTGCGGGCGAGACGCTCCACCACACCGCCGGTGGTAATGCACAGCACATGTGCCCTGCGCCGGATCGCCTCGCGGTAGCACGACAACGTTTCCTCGGTATTGCCTGAATAGCTCGAGACGACGACGAGTGTGCTCCGGCCGACATACGCCGGAAGAGTGTAGGAACGACTCACCGCAAAGGGGATCTTGAGTTCCGCCGAAAGGTAGGAGCGGACGAGATCGCCGCCGATGGCGGAGCCCCCCATGCCGGCAAGAACGATCGAGGTGATCCCCTTCGGCCTGATCGTGAGCCGGGCTTTTTGGGCAATCCGGACTGCGTCTTCGGCCTGAAGAGGAAAATCGCGGATCCAGCTGTACATTGCGGTTGGATCAACCCGCTTGACATCATCGAGTGTGAGTTTCAAAGTCTTTTTTCTCATGGCGAGGAGGTGGATAGAAACAACTCAGGTGCACAACGTATCTCAGTCGATCGGGATGTCGGCGAGTTTCTTCTGCATGATTGATTTCAGAAGATCCTTGATTTCGTCCTCGGTCTTGAGCATCAGCACCTGCTTTGCGATTTTTTGGGCATCGGAGTATTTTACAGAGCGGATAATTTTCTTGATTTCGGGCAGCATGTTCGGCACGACGCTGAATTCGTCCAGCCCGAGGCCCAACAACAGAATCGTGGCAAGCGGGTCACCCGCCATTTCCCCGCACATACCAACCCAGACCCCCTTCTTCTTCCCCCGGTCGATGATGCGCCGGAGAAAACGGACAACTGCCGGATTGAACTCCTGATAGAGACCCGACACGACATCGTTGCCCCGATCGACGGCGAGAAGATACTGGATGAGATCGTTCGTACCGATGGAGAGAAAGTCCACTTCTTCCGCGATATCTTCCGCGATGACGGCAGCAGACGGGACTTCGATCATGACGCCAACTTTGATGCGCGAGTCGTACGAAATGCCTTCCTTCCGAAGCTGGTGCTTTGCTTCATCGAGAAGCTTTTTGGCGCGCCGGACCTCCTTAAGGTTCGAGACCATCGGAAACATCACGGCGACGTTTTTTCTCGTGCTTGCACGGAGTATCGCGCGGAGCTGTTCAAGGAAAAGATCGGGCTTGTCGAGCATCACCCTGATACCGCGCCACCCCAGGAAGGGATTACTCTCCTTCACCGACTCGGCCATCAGCTTGTCTCCGCCGATGTCGAACGTACGGATGATGACCCGCTTCGGATACATCGTTTCCGCAAGAAGCTTGTACTGGTTGTACTGTTCTTCTTCCGTGGGGAAGACTTCTTTTCCCACGATCAAGTACTCGGATCGGTAAAGCCCGATGCCGTCAGCTCCCTGGAGTTTGATGAATTCCAGTTCCTGTTCGAATTCCACGTTGACAGACAACTCGACCCGATGGTGATCGAGTGTTTCGGCCGGCAGATCGCGGAGTCCGGCAAGGCGGGCCTCGAATTCGCGATAGCGCTCACGCTTCGCTTCGAATCGCTTGATGGTCTCTTCCGTCGGGTTGAGGACAACTTCACCGCTGTATCCATCGAGGACGATTCGCTCGGCGTCATGCGCCTGATGCGAAATTGTCTTGAGTCCGACGACCGCCGGGATCTTCAACGCACGGGACAACAGCGCCGTGTGCGAGGTGATTCCCCCGAAATCCGTCGCATACGCGAGAACTTCGTTGCGGCTCAGGATCACCGTGTCGGGAGCCGTGAGATTCTGTGATACGATGACCGACGACCCCTCCAAGCGGGATATCACACGCTGCTCCTGGAGATTCCGCAGGATCCTGTTGCGGACGTCCTCCACGTCGTTCGCACGTTCGTGCGTGTATTCGTCCTTGGAGGCGAGCATGATCCTGTGATACTTCTCAATTTCGCTGTGAACAATGTATTCGGGGTTCTTGAGCTCGCCCCGGATACGCGCATAGATGGCATCGAACAGGATGGCATCTTCGAGGAACATCAGCTGCGCTTCGAAGATTCTGACTTTGTCTTCACCCAGTTTCTTCTCCGCGAATTCGAGGATCTTCCGCAGTTCCTTGTGAGAGCGGGCGACGGCCTGTTCCAGGCGTGCGAGCTCGCGCTCCACCTCTTCAGGCAGAATGGAACGCTCCTCGATCACCGGGGTGTGTTTGTGATAGACAAACACCGGACCGATGGCTATCCCCGGCGAGGCGGGGACACCTTTGAAGACGGTCTCTTCAGTATGGGGGTTTTCTGTTTTCACCGTACCCGGATTATTCAGCAATCACAACGCTGTCAGGACCCGAAAGTCCCGACACGCCCGTTATTTTTCGTCAAAGCCGCGTTCGAACAAATCCACCAGCGCATGGCACGCTTCTTCTTCCTGCTCTCCCGAAAACCGAAGAAGCATCTTCGATCCTTGTTCGGCTGCGAGCGTCATCACTCCGATGATGCTCTTTCCGTTTATTTCGATCCCATCTTTCTCGATGAAGAATTCGGCCTTGTACTTTGCAGCCAGTTTCACAAGCGTGGCCGCCGGCCGCGTGTGCAGTCCCGCTCTGTTCCTGATCGTCACTTCGGCTTGAACCATGCTTCCCCGAACCCCTTCTCAGTATGTCCGGTTAAGAAGCATTTCCGCGAACCACTCGAGCATCAATCGCGCGCGGCTGGAAGGAAGCCGGTGAAGCTCCCGCTTCGCTTTTGTGATATCCTGATCGATCCGTGTTCGGGCAACTGCGATCGCCCCGGATTCGTGATAGATGCGGCGGTATTCCGGAATGAGGTCGGCCTTTCCACCCTTGTTCTTGACGATATCGTTCAGCAGTTCCTTGTCCCGACCCCGCGCCGTACGGAGAGCCTCCAGGAGAAGGAACGTCTTCTTGCCTTCGATCAGATCGCCGCCGACGGGTTTGCCGAGTTCTTTTTCATCGGCGATGATATCCAGCAGATCGTCCTGGATCTGAAACGCTCGTCCGACATGTTCGCCATAGCGCCGGAGAGCCCGGATGGAGGCGCGAGCGCCGTTTCCGACAAGGCCTCCGATTTCCGCAGACACGGCAACCATTCTAGCGGTCTTCTTTTCGATCATCAACAGATACTCGTCCACGGTAACACTCTGTCGCCTCTCAAATTCCTTGTCGTACGCCTGACCCTCACACACCTCTACCACCCCTTCTGTGAAGATTTTCGCGATTTCCTGAATATGGGGCGACTTCGTTTGCAGCAGCGCACGATATGCCAGCGCAAGGAGTTCATCGCCCACAAGGATCGCTACGTTTGTGTCCCACTTGGTATGGACGGTTTTCCGTCCGCGCCGCGACGAGGCGTTATCCATAATGTCGTCGTGGACAAGCGTAAAGTTGTGAAGGATCTCGATCGCTGCTCCGGCCAGCAGCGCCTTCCTTGGATCGCCGCCGACTGCTTCGCAAGAGAGGAGCATCAACACGGGGCGGATTCTTTTTCCGCCGGCTTCCAGCACATATTCCGAAGGCTCATAGATCGACCGCGGCAGGCGGTCTTTGATGATGCCGCTCAGCGTCTTCTCCACGAGCTTCTTGTATCGATCGTACAGCCGCGCGTGCGTCGTTGATTTCTTTTCCGGTGAATTCATGCCTTGAGCACCAATTGTTTCGCCCGGAGATCCGCGATGGAACGCGATCCTGTCAAAAACATCGCTCCTTTAAGTTCCATTTCCCAGCCGGCTATTTTTTCAAGAAGCGCCTTCGTTCCGCCGGTTTCAAGTTCCTTGAGCATCAGCCGTGCCGCTCCCGCCAGGTCCGCGCCAAACGCAATGGACTTGGCGATATCGAGGCCGCTTGTCACTCCTCCTGACGCAATCACTGTCAGCGATGGCGACTGAACCTTCAGACTGCAAACCTGGCGAAGACAATCAACCGTCGGGATTCCCCAATCCCAGAACGAACGAGCCAATGGCCCGCCCTCTCCACTCGTCTTCGATCGCTTCCCCTTCTTTTGCGCGCGGCGGATGATCTCAACGCCCGCCCAGCTTGTCCCACCGGCTCCGGCGATATCAATGATTGAGACACCGGCATCGAGGAGCCTCTTCGCGACGGAGAGTGAGATACCAGCCCCGATTTCCTTCACGATGACTGGAATCGGAAGATCACGGACAAGCATCGCAATACCTTTGAGTACTCCACGGAATTCTGGATTCCCTTCCGGCTGCAAGAACTCCTGGAGTGGATTCAGGTGAACCGCGAACGCGTCCGCTCTGATCAGATCGGCGAGACGCAGCACCGCGGATGCGTCCTTGAGCTTTGCCACCTCTGCTCCTCCGATGTTGCCAAAAACCGGGATGTCAGGAGCGACTTCCCTCACAACACTGAACGAGCGGTGGAATTGTGTATCGTGAATGGCCTGCCGCTGACTTCCAACCCCCATCGCAAGTTGTTTCTCGGCACACACTTCGGCCAGCTGTCGGTTGATGCGGGTCGCGTCCCCGTACCCGCCTGTCATGCTGGAGATCAGGAGCGGCAGCGACAGCGGCTTCCCAAGAAACTTCGTTGACGGATCGACTTCGGAGAAATCAAGCTCCGGGAGAGCATTGTGTTGAAACTCCCAACGCTCGAAGCCGGGCGTCTTCGTCTGGAAGGAGACGTCCCGACCGATTGTCAGCTCTACATGTTCTTGCTTGCGTGAGGATATGCGAAGGGGTTTCATGACACACTGAATTTGCAGGCATAATACTGAAATGCGCTGCGAGAATCAAGGAAAGGGCCAACCGGCAGCGCGTCCATCCACGGTCGCAGCGGCCCGGTAGGGAACATAGCTCTTTTGTTTCACCCGATACTTTGCTATCTTTGTGGTACACGTACTTGTTGTATTGATTAACTTCTATGCGAGCGATCATCCCCGTAGCGGGCGTTGGCAGCCGATTACGACCCCACACATACACTGTTCCCAAAGTACTTCTGAACGTCGGGGGCAAACCCATCGTTGGCCACATTCTCGACCGATTGATCGAAAATGGGTTTGATGAGGCAACAATTATTGTGGGATACCTCGGCGAGAAGATCAAAGAGTATGTGGTGAAAAACTATCCGATCAGGGTCGATTTTGTCGAGCAGGAAGAACGGTTGGGACTGGGCCATGCGATCTACCTCGCCCGGCATACAATTTCCAGAGATCCGATCTTGATTATCCTGGGAGATACGATTTTCGACGTCGATCTGAAGGCGTTGATGCAAGGCGATTCTTCCGTCCTTGGAGTAAAAGAAGTCGACGATCCGAGGCGATTCGGCGTTGCGGAAACCGAAGGGGGTTTCATCACAAAGCTGGTGGAAAAACCCGACCAGCCGAAAAGCCGACTCGCACTTGTTGGGATATATTTCATCCGGCAACCGCACATCCTGGTGGACTGCCTGCGTGATGAGATCAAAGGGAACATCAGAACGCGGGGTGAGTTCCAGCTGACGGATGCTCTGCAGATGATGATCGAGCGCGGCGAGCGCATGAAAACCTTCGGCATCGAAGGATGGTACGATTGCGGGAAACCCGAGACGCTGCTTGAAACGAACCGGCACCTGCTGGACACACAGCCCACGGCAACCGGCAGACCGGACGTGGTTATTCAGCCGCCGGTATTCATCTCGGGCAAAGCGACGATTAGAAATTCGGTGCTTGGCCCGTATGCCACGATCGCAGACGACGCCGTCGTCGAGAATGCGATCATCCGGAACTCGATCGTGAGCGAAGGAGCCAGCGTCACGAACACGCTCCTGGAAGATTCGATCGTCGGGAACAACTCCATCGTGCGAGGCACGTACAAACGGGTCAACATCGGGGATTCCTCTGAACTTGAATTTGACTAGAGGCCTTCGAAAGAAGTCTCACGCTAAGACAGCAACGGCAAGATCTTGAGTCGAAAACTCTCTCCTTTTCGACTTTGCGAGATATCCGTACGCTTTCAACCGGCTTTGTTGAGAATAGATCTGCCAATAATCATTTACGAAGGATGAATTCATGAACTATCTGTTTACATCGGAGTCTGTATCCGAGGGGCACCCGGATAAGGTGTGCGATCAGATTTCCGACGCTGTACTCGATGCCCTTCTCGCCCAGGACAAGTTCTCCCGCGTAGCCTGCGAATCGTTCGTCACAACGGGCCTCGCCCTCGTCGGCGGGGAAATCACAACGCACGGTTACATCGATGTGCAGGAAATTGTCCGGGGAGTGATCCGTGACATCGGCTACACGAAAGCCGAGTATCGGTTCGACGCGGAATCTTGCTCCGTACTCTCTGCCATTCACTCGCAGTCACCCGATATCGCGATGGGCGTCGACACGGGGGGAGCAGGTGATCAGGGAATGATGTTCGGATACGCCTGCAGCGAGACTCCCGAGCTCATGCCCATGCCGATCATGTACGCTCAGAAGCTCGCCCGCCGCCTCGCAGATATCCGCAAAAAACAGAACAAGCTTATGCCGTACCTCCGGCCTGATGGCAAGACTCAGGTGACGGTTGAATACGATGGACGCCGCGTGAAGCGCATCGACACCGTCGTGGTCTCGACACAGCACGATCCCGGCGTAAGTCAGAAACGAATCCGGGAAGACGTGATCGAACACGTGGTGAAGCACATTATCCCCGAACGCCTGCTTGACAACAAGACGCGATACTTCGTCAATCCGACCGGCCGGTTCGAAGTTGGCGGACCTCATGGCGACACAGGTCTCACGGGAAGGAAGATTATCGTCGATACCTACGGCGGACGCGCTCCGCATGGCGGCGGCGCGTTCTCCGGCAAGGATCCCACAAAAGTCGACCGGAGCGGCGCATACGCTGCCCGCCATCTGGCGAAGAACATCGTCGCTGCAGGATTCGCGAGCGAATGCCAGATCCAGGTCGCGTACGCCATCGGGGTGCGGGAACCGATATCGATCAACGTGCAGACGTTCGGAACCGGAATCATCGCGGATCACGAGATTGCGAGGATCATCGGCAAGGAAGTCGACATGACCCCCCGGGGAATCATCAAGCGCCTCAACCTTCTTCGTCCCATCTATCAGAAGACAGCGGCGTATGGACACTTCGGAAGGACCGAGAAGGAATTCACGTGGGAGAAACTCGACCTGGTCAAGACTCTTCTGAGCGCCGTCAAGTAGAACAGCCGGTGGAGTGAACAGTAAACAGCGAACCGTGAACAGACACGACTATAAACTCAAAACACTAAACTCGAGACTGGAAGAAGCATGGACGAGAAAAAAGGACACTACAAAGTAAAAGACCTGTCGCTGGCAAAGGCAGGAAAACTCCGCATTGAATGGGCAGAATCACGTATGCCCGTTCTCATGGCGCTTCAGGAGAAATACCGGAAAATCAAACCGCTGAAGGGATACCGTATCGCGGGCTGTTTGCACGTGACAAAGGAGACAGCCGTGCTGGTGAAAACATTCATCGCAGCCGGCGCTCAGGTGAGCTGGAGCGGGTGCAATCCCCTTTCGACGCAGGATGATGTCGCCGCGGCTCTCGCCGCTGACGGAGTCTCGATCTATGCCTGGCACGGAATGAACGTCGAAGAGTTCTACTGGTGCATCGAGGAGTCTCTCCGCTTCAAGCCGAACCTGACGCTGGACGACGGCGCGGACCTGATCTTCACCGTCCACAACAAGCACACCGAGCTCATTCCGACCGTCATCGGCGGAACTGAGGAAACGACAACGGGCGTGCATCGCCTCCGGGCGATGGCGGATGACGGGGCGCTGAAGTATCCTGTCATCGCGGTGAACGATGCTGAGACGAAGTGGGATTTCGACAACGTCTACGGAACCGGTCAATCGACACTCGATGGTATCCTGCGGGCGACGAGCGTCCTGATCGCCGGCAAGAACTTCGTGGTCGCAGGATTCGGACACTGCGGACGGGGCGTTGCGACGCGGGCCAAGGGCCTCGGCGCGAACGTCATCATCACCGAAGTAAGCCCTACAACCGCACTGAAAGCGACGCTTGAGGGATTCCGTGTGATGAAAATGGACGAGGCGGCGAAAGTCGGAGACATCTTCGTCACGGCGACAGGCGTCAAAGACGTCATCGTCGAACGCCATTTCAAATCCATGAAGGATGGAGCGATCGTCTGCAACACAGGTCACTACGACTGCGAAGTGAACATCGTCGATCTGAACAAGCTGAAGAAGAGCGTGCGCGAAGTTCGTTCAGACAATGAAGAATACCTGATGAAAGACGGACGACGGATCTATCTGCTTGCGCAGGGACGCCTTGTCAACCTCGCGGCAGCGGAGGGACATCCGTCGGAGGTGATGGATATGTCGTTCGCCAACCAGTTCATGTCGCAGCTCCGCCTGGCGGAATTGCACAAGAAAGGAAAGCGCCTCGAGAACAAGGTCTATGACATCCCGAAGTCGCAGGACCAGGAAATTGCAACCGTGAAGCTCCTGACCATGGGCCTCAAGATCGACAAGCTGACCCCCGAACAGGAAAAATACATGAACGATTACTCATCGGGCACGTAGTAGATTCGTTGTTGCACGTGTTTTGTTAGGGCTGTCCCAACGTACATTTGGGACAGCCCTTTTTCTTTGCTTTGCTGTCTTTGCGTGAAATTTCCCTTGACACGCTGAAACATTTATCGTAATATTACGATAGAATATGTGTGCGCAAGTTGAAGAACTAGCCGCAAAGAACCGCCAAGAAGATCTCTAGCTTCTGTTTTCCTATCGGGACAAATCGCTCATTGCTCTTGGCGCCCTTTGCGGTTCATCTTTCTCTTTGTACAAGAACGTTACCAATCTGTTATGGGACTCTCAAAGACAGAATCGTATACCGCGAAGCAAAACCGGATCGCGGACCTGGCAAAGGCGCTGGCCCACCCCGCACGCGTGGCCATTCTGGAATTTCTCGCCAGCAAGGATGCCTGCATCTGCGGCGACATCGTCGAGGAGCTCCCCCTTTCCCAGGCAACGGTTTCACAACACCTGGCCGAACTGAAACGAGTAGGACTCATCAAGGGGGAATTTGAAGGACCGCGGGTCTGCTACTGCATCGACAAAAAGGCGTGGGAGGAAGCGAAACAGTTGCTTTCGCAATTCCTTATCGATGTGAAGAAGTGCTGTTGATGAACATTGGAAAGATCGTCACGCAAAGGCGCAAAGACGTTGAGCAAACGGAGGACACAATGAACAACGAACAAGAAATCAAAGAGATGGTAAAGGAGAAGTACGGCGCCATCGCCAGGCAGTCAAAGGAACAAAACCAATCGTCGTGCTGCGGAAGCACCTGTGGATGTTCGGATGTCGATTTTTCAGTCATGGCTGAGGACTACAAGACACTTCCCGGCTATGTCCCGGACGCCGATCTTGCATTGGGCTGCGGGTTACCGACCGAATTCGCTCAAATCAAACCGGGTGACACAGTTGTGGACCTTGGCGCCGGCGCAGGCAACGATTGCTTTGTGGCCCGCTCTATTGTCGGCGACAACGGGCGCGTCATCGGCCTCGACATGACCGAAGCGATGATCGAGAAGGCCCGCGCAAACGCCTCGAAGCTTCGATTCACGAACGTGGAGTTCCGGCTCGGCGACATTGACCACATGCCAATCGAGGACCACACTGCGGATGTTGTCGTCAGCAACTGCGTCATGAATCTGGTACCCGACAAGAAGAAGGCGTTCGCCGAAACTTTCCGCATACTCAAGCCGGGAGGACACTTCAGCATCTCGGACATCGTGCTCCAAGGAGAACTCTCGGATGAACTGAAGAAGGAAGCGGCACTCTACGCCGGTTGCATTTCCGGGGCTGTTCAGAAAGAAGAGTATCTCAGCGTTATCAAGGAAGCCGGGTTTGTGAACATCTCGGTTCAGAAGGATCGCAAGGTCGAAATCCCGAACGAGATTCTCATACACTATATGACACTAGAACAACTGAGGGAATTCAAGCAGAATCACGTCGGGATATTCAGCGTGACCGTTTACGCTGAGCGTCCCTCGTAGAAAATTAACCACGGATGACACGGATCGTACGGATACACACGGATTGACCAATCCGTGGAAATCCGTGTCATTTCCGCGTGATCCGTGGTTCATTCCTAAGGAACCCCCGATGACTCCATCAAACCGAATACTCATACTTTGCACAGGCAACTCCTGCCGCAGTCAGATGGCAGAAGGATTTCTCAAGTCCTTCGATGCCGCGCTGGAAGTATTCTCAGCCGGCACCTCTCCCGCAACCCGCGTCCATCCCCGCGCCGTTGCTGCGATGAAGGAAGCGGGGATAGAGATCAGCTCTCATTCCCCCAAGTCCGTGGATCAATTCCTCTCTCTCCCCTTCGACTATGTTGTGACCGTCTGCGATAACGCGAAAGAGACTTGCCCGATATTCTCCGGAATCGTGAGGCACCGTCTGCACATTGGATTTGACGATCCGGCGGATGCGACCGGCGCTGACGAGGAAGTCATGGCGGAATTCAGGCGCATACGCGACGAGATCAGGGATGGGTTCAAGAAATTCTACACAGAAGTAATCAAACAGGAATAGCCCAATGGAAGCCATCGGAAAGCGCCTCTCGTTTCTCGATCGATATCTTACGTTGTGGATTTTTCTTGCAATGGCGATCGGCGTCCTGACCGGGTATTCATTTCCGGGCGTTGTGAATTTCTGGAACTCTTTCCAGAGCGGCACGACAAACGTCCCGATCGCGATCGGCCTCATCCTGATGATGTACCCGCCGCTCGCGAAAGTGAAATACGAAGAGCTCGGAGACGTCTTCACAAATGTGCGGGTGTTGACTCTCTCGCTTGTCCAGAACTGGCTCATTGGTCCCGTCTTCATGTTTGTTCTGGCGATCATCTTCCTTCAGGGATATCCGGAATACATGGCGGGATTGATCATCATCGGCCTCGCCCGGTGCATCGCCATGGTCATTGTCTGGAACGAGCTGGCAAAGGGGGACACAGAATACGCAGCGGGACTTGTTGCATTCAACTCGGTCTTCCAGGTCCTCTTCTTCTCTGTCTATGCCTATATCTTCCTGACGGTCTTCCCCTCCTGGCTTGGACTCAAAACCTTCGCCGTCGATATCACCATCGGGCAGATCGCACAGAGCGTCTTTGTGTATCTCGGGATCCCGTTCATCGCGGGGATTGTGACGAGATTCACCATGCTCAGGATCAAAGGCAGGCAGTGGTACGAACAGGAGTTCATACCGAAGATTTCCCCCATCACCCTCATCGCACTTCTTTTCACGATCTTTGTCATGTTCTCTCTGAAAGGCGAGTACATAGTGAAGATTCCGCTCGACGTTCTTCGCATCGCACTGCCCTTGGTGATCTACTTCGTTGTGATGTTCTTTATTTCTTTCTACCTGGCGAGGAAAATCGGCGCAGACTATGCGAAATCCGCCACGCTCTCCTTCACAGCTGCGAGCAACAACTTCGAACTTGCTATCGCCGTTGCCATCGCGGTGTTCGGCATAGGCTCCGGCGTGGCATTCGCAACAGTCATTGGTCCGCTGGTAGAGGTGCCGGTCCTTATCAGCCTCGTCAACGTATCGCTCTGGATCCAGAAGAAGTATTTCGGTTCACCAGAGCTGCTGGCCACGTAGGCTCAGAGATCTGTATCTTGTCATCCTCCCGGCCTGATTTCGCCTATCCATTCAGCGAGGTTCGAACGTATCCTTCCTTTCGTATTTCCCCTGTTTGACAAACAATCAAAATTTGGATAAGATATTCAGCAATCGAATGGAGGCACCATGTTCGCTCAGTTGAATCCGAAAGCGCGTTTTGCCCTTATTGTTACTGCCTTGTGGCTGCTTCCCGCTTTGCAGTTGTTTGCGCAAGCAGGCAATCAGGCGTCAAACTACATGCGAAGCGAGATGATGATTCCTGTCCGCGATGGGGTGAACCTCCACACCGTCATCTTCACTCCAAAGGGCCAACAGGAACCTCTTCCCTTCGTTATGCTCCGGACACCGTACGGCGTTGACAACACCGCTCCGCCTGACAAGTCGGCGTACCTCGAGGACATGGCCAAAGACCGCTACATTTTCGTGTTTCAGGATATCCGCGGTCGGTACAAGTCGGAAGGGAAGTTCGAGATGCAGCGCTTCTCACGGGACAAGCGCGATCCCAAGTCGATCGATGAAAGCACGGACACGTACGACTCCATCGAGTGGCTTCTGAAAAACATCCCGCTCAACAATCAGAGAGTTGGAGTGCTCGGCATTTCGTACGGCGGGTGGCTGACGGTCATGGCTACACTCGAGCCGCACCCGGCCCTCAAGGCAGTGTCCGAACAAGCGACGCCGGCTGACATGTTTCTTGGCGACGACTTTCACCACAACGGCGCGTTCCGGTTAGGCTACGCCTTCGAATATGCATTCATGGAAGAGGCATCAAAGGTCGATACGCTTTTCCCGTTCGATAGGTATGATACGTACGACTGGTACCTCAAGCTGGGACCGCTTTCGAACGTGAACGCGAAATACTTCCACGGAACAATACCTTCCTGGAATGATTTCGTGAACCATCCGAATTACGACGAGTTCTGGCAGAAACAGTCTCTTCCCTATCGCCTCGATGCTCCCACCGTCCCCATCATGCACGTCGCGGGATGGTGGGACCAGGAAGATTTCTACGGCCCCCTGAAGACCTATGAAGTGCTCGAGAAAAAAGACTCGCTCAAATGGAATTACCTCGTTGTCGGCCCGTGGAACCACGGCGGGTGGAGAAGAGGAGATGGACGCATGCTCGGAAGGATCGGATTTGACACGTCCACCTCCATCACGTACCGGCAGAGCATTCAGGCGCCCTGGTTTGCCTACTGGCTGAAAGACAAAGGTGATGGGCGTTTCCCTGAAGCAGTCACATTCCGCACCGGGACAAATTCATGGCAGACGTACACAGAATGGCCCCCGAAGAAAGCACAGCAGAAGAATCTGTACTTGCGCGCCGGCAGCCGTCTTTCCTTTGATGCACCGGTTGCTTCGGATCATGGAAATTTCGACTCGTACATCTCCGATCCGGCTCACCCTGTCCCCTACCGTCAGCGGCCCGTCGACGCACTCGGTCCAGGCACACGCTGGCCCTTCTGGCTGACGGAGGATCAACGGTACGTTCACGACGACCACAGACCAGATGTTCTGAGCTGGGAATCAGAGACGCTGCAGGAGGATGTCACCGTAAGCGGCAATATCGTTGCTCATCTCTTCGCATCAACGTCAGGGACGGACAGCGATTGGATTGTGAAGCTGATTGATGTCTATCCCGAGCTCTATCCACCGCAACGCTCGATGGGAGGCTACCAGCTGATGGTGGCGAATGAAGTGTTCCGCGGAAGATTCCGCAAGAGCTTCGAAAGACCCGAACCTCTGAAATCCAACGAGGTGAACGAGTTTGTCATAGACCTGCGTCACACTGATCATTCGTTCCTCAAGGGACACAAGATTATGGTACAGGTACAGAGCACCTGGTTCCCCATTATTGACCGGAATCCGCAGAAGTACGTTGAGAACATCTTCCTGGCGAAAGAAGCAGATTTTCAATCAGCGACACAACGCGTGTTCCGTTCGACCGAGTTTCCGTCACACATCTCATTACCAATCATAACAAAATAGAAGGAGCACCACGTGAAATTCACATCCATACTCACACTCACATTTCTCCTGATAGCCATGACCTCAATCGCATCTGCAGACCCCCAGTCGAAAGCCGACACGACCAAAGTCGTGGTCACGACAACCATGGGGAATTTTACTATCCTCCTCTTCGAGAAGGAATCACCGATTTCGGCAAAGAACTTCCTCGCCTATGTCGATAGCGGGTTCTACGGCGGACTCACGTTTCACCGTGTCATCCCGGGCTTCATGGCGCAAGGTGGCGGATTCATGAAGAACCTCAGCAAGCGGCAGACTATCCTCCCCCCCATCAAGAACGAATCTGACAACAACATGAAGAACGATCGGGGAACGCTTGCGATGGCGAGGACATCCGATCCTCACAGCGCGACGTCTCAGTTCTTCATTAATGTCGTCGACAATTCCATGCTCAACTTCACTTCTCAGGGATGGGGATATGCCGTGTTCGGAAAGGTGATTGAAGGAATGGACGTGGTGGACAAGATCGTCGCAGTCAAGACCGAAACCAAGAACGGGATGAAGGATGTCCCGGCGGAGCCGGTGATTATTGTGTCGATGAAGAGGAAGTGAGGGGAGTTTCGAGTTTCGAGTTTGAAGTTACGTTCCACTTTTTACTTCAAACGTTTACTGTTTACGGTTCACGATTCACTATTTACCTCCTGAGCTATCTAAGGACCTCACTATGAAACGCTCTGTTCTTCTCCTCGCGCTGTTGCTTTTGACAAGCACGGTTGCTACCTCCCAATACGTCCGCTATTTTGGGGACAAGACCATGCGTGTCGATTTGTATCACACCGGCACAAAGGGACAGGAGACGATAAGCCTTGACAGGGTTTATCAGGAAGGCGAATGGCCCGGGACGCGCACGCAGCTGATCGACCCGATGAACTTCGGTGAATACATCGTCCGGGTGTACGATCTTGCCTCGTCGCAGCCGATTTTCAGCAGGGGCTATTCTGCCTACTTTAATGAATGGCAGTCAACCGACGAAGCGCTGGGCGGAGTATATCGCACCTTCCACGAGACCGTCCGCTTCCCCTTCCCGAAGAGTCCGGTCCAAGTGACCATCTCCCGCCGCGACAAACAGATGGTGTTTCATGAGATCTTCTCGACGACGATCGATCCGAATGCCTCCTCGCAGGTTCACAAGGAGCCGCATGCTCCGGCCTACAAGTTCGCCAAAATCGTTGACAACGGTGGTCCGCAGAACAAGGTCGACCTTCTCATTCTTCCTGACGGATATACGAGCGCTGAGATGGAGAAATTCCACACCGACGCAAAACATTTCGCAGAGGTCCTGCTCGGGACAAGTCCGTTCAAAGAACACAGGAAGGACTTCAACGTGTGGACGATCGATGCCACGTCGAACGAGTCGGGGATTGACATTCCGGGCAAAAATGTCTGGAAGGACAATGTGCTGGGAACTACCTACGACACATTTGGGAGCGCCCGGTACGTTCTCACAGAAGAAAACCGCACGCTTCGTGACATCGCTTCCGCTGTTCCGTATGACGCGATCACGATACTCGTCAACGACACGCGCTATGGCGGAGGAGGCATTTACAATCTGTATCTGACCACCTTCACCCGGACGGATGCAAAAGGGATGGAATGGCAGATGGACTATATGTATGTGCACGAGTTCGGACATTCGTTCGCCGGGCTCGGCGATGAGTACTACACCTCACAGGTGTCGTACAATGATTTCTATTCGAAGGGAATCGAGCCGTGGGAACCAAATCTCACGGCATTGAACGACCCCGCGAACCTGAAGTGGAAGAACCTCGTTGCACCCGGCACTACTCTCCCGACGCCTTGGGAAAAAGCGAAATTCGACAGCCTCGAGCACGAGCGCGCAATATTGGACAGGCTCGCTCCGGATTACTATGCGAAGAGGGAGCCTCTCTATCGCCAGACAGAGGCTCTTTTGAAGAACTCACCCTCTGCCGGCAAGGTTGGCGCATTTGAAGGGGCGGGGTATGTTTCCAAAGGCGTCTTCAGACCGGCAATCGATTGCAGGATGTTCTCGCTCAGTCTGGTCGACTTCGATCCCGTCTGCCGCGCCGCAGTCGAGAGGATGATTGAGTATTTTACGAAGTGATGGACGTAGCCCGAAATTCATTTCGGAACAGAGGAGAAACTTGGGGTGAGGCGGTAGACGGTAGACGGGAGAGGTGAGACGGGAGACGAAAGATGAATTAACCACGGATTTCGCGGAAGGAGCACGGATACCCACAGATGTGTTTTTTTCCGTGACGATCCGTCTCATCTGCGTCATCCGTGGTCATTCATTTTCTGCGCACTGCACTTTTCACGGAGGCGCAGTTGAATCAACACGACAGGCGATGGCTACGTTGGCTGCAGATGACCGGCATCGCCGTTGCAGCCGCTCTTATTTTCTGGACAGTGGCACTTATGCTTTTCGAAGACAAATTCATTTACTTTCCTGAAAAATACCCAAATGGAGCGTATGAACAGGCGCGGTCCATTCCGAACCTGCGTGACTGTTGGGTAGCGACGGAAGACGGTGTTAGACTCCATGCATGGTTCGCTCCGGCGGAAAGCGCAAGGGCTACACTTCTCATTTCCCACGGCAACGGCGGAAACATTTCGTACCGATACCTGCTGATGCGCTCGCTGGTGCGTCAGAAATTCAACGTGTTGATGTATGATTATCGCGGTTATGGCCGAAGCGAAGGAACTCCGAGCGAGGAGGGGATCTACAAAGACGGCAGGGCATTCTTCGACTACGCGTCGACGCAGCCCGAGGTCGATCCGAAGAAGATCATTCTGTGGGGAACAAGTCTCGGCGGCGCGGTAGCCACCGATGTCGCCGTTCACCGCAAGGCGGCAGGGTTGATACTCGAGTCGACATTTACTTCGGGGAGTGACGTTGCGCGCGTTCTCTATCCATTCCTCCCTGTCGCTCCCCTCATGCAGAGCAAGTTCAATACAATCGACAAGATCAAGACCCTCCATCTTCCCGTTCTGGTGATGCATGGAGATCTCGACGAGATTCTTCCAATCGGTTTGGGCCGAAAGCTCTATGCCTCAGCGAACGATCCGAAGGAGTTCTACGAAATCACCGGTGCCCGGCACAATGATACGTTTTTCGTTGGAGGCGACGAGTACTTCAACCGGGTCGGTCTCTTCACATCCAAGATCCTCCCGCCTCCAATCCCACCCGTCCGCTAACAGCGCTCCAACTGCAACCTTTCTCCGCAACCTGAGGTCTAACGAAAGCGCCTTCCCTCCAGCTTGAAATGGCCCATATTTGACGGCCATTCCCGTAACCTTTGATTGCAGACGGCGTATCAGAAGGGGCAGCACCAGTTTCCACCCTCTCAAGTTCTCCGAATTCTTTTCGAGGCGCTCATGAAAAAGAAAATCATCTTTTCTGCCATTACAATCATCGTCATTGCCGGTGCGGCTTTCATGTTCTTCGGTACTTCAAAATCCACGAAGGACGAGGCGCTGCCCTTGGTGAAGGTCAAGACCGGGACGATCGTGGACAAAGCGCTGGCTGTCGGAACCATCGAGCCGGAAATCGAAATCTCCGTCAAATCGAAAGTATCGGGAGTCGTGAAACATCTCTTTGTGGATGTCGGCCAGTACGTCAAAGCCGGACAGCCCCTGGTTGAGATCAGGCCGGACCCGACACCGATCGAGCTGGCGGATTCAAAACGCCAGGTACAGTTTGCGCAAGTCGATGTCGACAACCTGAAAAAGGACCGCACGCGACAGGAGATTCTTTTCAAGAACAGGCTGATCTCGGATAAAGAATATGAAGACTTCCAGAAGAAGTTCGACGAGGCTGAGCTTCGCGTGAAGATCGCCACCGAGAAACTCGCGTTGATGGAGAGCGGCAAAGTAAAAATCGGTGACACCCAGATCGAATCGATTGTCAAAGCTCCGATCGATGGCTATGTTCTCAACCGTGCCATCGAAGTCGGCGATCCGGTTACGCCGCAGACCTCGTTCATGGAGGGAACAGCGCTGATGAAGATGGCAAATATGGACCGGCTCCTCTTCAAAGGGACCGTCGACGAGATCGACGTAGGCAAGATGAAGGAAGGAATGGACGTGGAGATCAAAGTTGGCGCGCTGCCGACAGACACGGTGAAAGGCGTTCTCAGAAAGATATGGCTGAAGGCGCAAAAGAAGGACAATGCGACCGTATTTCCGATCGAAATTCTGATTCCCGGTGCCAGGAGCACTACACTGCGGGCAGGCTATTCGGCGAACGCCAACATCATCGTGCAGAAGAAAAACAACGTGCTGACGATTCCCGAGCGGGTTGTCACGTTCAGAAATGACTCATCCTTCATCAAGATTCCTCTCGGCCAGGGTAAGGACAAGGAAAAGCTGATCAAGACGGGCCTGAGTGATGCGATCAACATTGAAGTCGTGTCGGGCCTGAAAGAGGGGGACGAAGTGTGTGAGAAACCGGTGAAGAAGATTGATTGATGAGAAGGCGGAATACAGAATACAGAATTTAGAATCTAGAATGCAAGATGTGGAATTCTGACTACTGAATTCTGAATTCTTTCAGAGAGCAACCATGAATCATCTCGGCACAATCATATCAGAGTTCATTCTCGACCTTCGGGCGCAGAAGCTGCGGGCGTTCCTGACGATGTTTGGAATTGTCTGGGGAACCGTGACGATCATCGTCCTCATCGCATTCGGCGTCGGGTTCAAGAAGCAGATGTCGATCAACATGCACGGCATCGGCGAGAGCATCGCGATAATGTTCCCGGGCAAGACAACGAAGCCGTGGGAAGGTTTCGGCATCGGGCGTCCGATGACGTTCGTGGAAGAAGACACGAAGCTACTTGCAGGTCAGATTCCGGGCATCAAGGCAATCAGCCCCGAATTTGGGAGGCGGACACCCACCCGCGTCGGACAGAACATTCTCACGCCGTTGATATCCGGTGTCCATCCGATCTACGCGGACATGCGGAACATCATTCCGGAGCCGGACGGCCGATTCATCGACGACATCGATCTCAAACACCGTAAGCGGGTCGCTGTCATCGGAAACAAGGTCAAGGAGTTTCTCTTCGGCGAGAGCAGCGCTCTGGGGAAGGTCATCTACGTCGGTCAAGTCCCCTTCACCGTCATCGGCGTAATGCAGAAGAAGACGCAGAGCTCTTCGTATAATTCCCGCGACCAGGACCGCGTGTTCATACCTGCCTCGACTCATTCGTCGATTTACGGATCGATCTATCTGAACAATATCATCTACCAGGTGTACGATCCGCGGCAAGGAGAAGAGGTGATGGAGCAGGTACGCTCGGTCCTCGCAAAGCGATACAAGTTCGATCCGGCGGACAAAGACGCCGTATGGATCTGGGACACGACGTCGTTTGACAAGTTCATTTTCTATTTCTTTCTCGGATTCAACATCTTCATGGGAGCCATCGGGAGCTTCACGCTCGGCGTCGCAGGAATCGGTGTCGCGAACATCATGTTTATCGTTGTGCAGGAACGGATTAAGGAGATTGGTGTGAAACGGGCCGTCGGCGCCACGCGGTCAAATATCCTCTTCCAATTTTTCATGGAGACGTTTTTCATCGTCGGGCTCGGTTCTGCTCTCGGGTTCCTCATCGCGTTCGGCATCATCACGGCTCTCCAGTATGTCCCTATCAAAGAGTTTGTAGGAACGCCTGAGTTTTCGTCTGAGGTAGCAATCGCCACAGTCACGATGCTGTGCATCATCGGGCTCGCTGCCGGCTTAATGCCTGCACGCAAAGCGGCGAATCTGGACGTGGTGGAGTGTTTGCGAACGTAGAGCTGAGTAATTTGCGATTGTCGATTGCCGATTGTCGAATAGCAATCGAAACTCGCAGACGAGTAATCGAAAATCGACAATTGGAAATCGACAATGTACTTTGAGCTTCTCAGAGACTTCTTCCAGGACCTTCGGGCGCACAGGACGCGGGCGATTCTCACGCTGGTAGCAATCACGTGGGGCACGGTGGCGGTGGTGCTTCTTCTTTCATTCGGCGAAGGGCTCAGCGACCAGATGATGAAAGGGATGCTGAACGCCGGCGACAGAATCATGATCGTCTACGGCGGAGAGACAGGCTTGACGTTTGACGGACTCCCGAAAGGCCGGCGGATCAGGATGGTGGAAGACGATGCCGATCTTCTCGCCCGGGCAATCCCTTCGATCGACATGATTTCCCCGCAGTACCGGCGCAATGTCACGCTGAGCTACGGCAAGTTTTCCATCACCACGGAATGTGAGGGTGTGAACCCATTCTTTGAGGAAATGCGCCGTATGTTCCCGAGCGCCAACGGGAGATTTCTCAACGAGATCGACGTGCTCGATCAGCGGCGTGTGCTGTTCCTTGGCCCGGAAATCGCGAAGGACATCTTCAAAGAAGAAGACCCCGTCGGCAAGACGCTCCTGGTCGAAGACGTGCCATTTACGGTTGTCGGCATCATGCAGAAGAAGATCCAAACGGCGATGAATAACGGCCCCGATGTCCGACGCGCCATCATGCCCTACAGCACGTTCAAAACTTCCTACGGTAATATTTATGTGAATTCACTCCTCGTGCGCCCTTCTGATCCGAGTCAGCAGGAACGCGTGAAGAGTGAAATCTTCAGAGTCCTCGGGAGCAAGTACCGGTTTGACCCCACCGATGAGCGGGCGATTGGCATCTGGGACTTCATCGAAGCCGAAAAAATCAGCCGCAAGATCGGGCTCGGCGTGTCGATTTTCCTGTTCTCCGTCGGATTCCTCACGCTGCTGATCGCGGGCGTAGGCGTTGCCAACGTGATGTATGTGGTCGTCAAAGAACGAACACGTGAGATCGGCATCAAGATGGCTGTCGGCGCGCGCCGTTCATACATCCTCTTTCAGTTCATTTTTGAAGCGTTGTTCCTCGCTTTCATCGGCGGCAGTATCGGTATGCTCTTTTCGTACGGCGTCATCTCCGCCGTCCGCATGATTCCAATCGGCGACGGCGTCAACGCGATGCAGTTCCTCGGTCGGCCTGTCCTTTCCGCCGCCACCATGCTGATGACAACCGGAGTGCTTGCAGCCATCGGTTTGGCCGCAGGCTTTTTCCCTGCCCGCAAAGCGGCGAGCGTCGATCCGGTGGAATCACTGCGATACGAATAGGGCCTATCTGTTCTTCCCCGCCGGGCTTCATTTCAGGCGCATGTTCGTGATGTTGCCCAACCCCCCATTTATGGATATATTGGAACACGGTTCGTCTCACCTCGTTCTTCAGCAGATCACCAGATACGCTCGAAGACCATTCTCAACAAATCGGGAGCACTTGCGATGAAACTCCATCGGGCACTTCGGCTCTTTGCGACCGCTTCGGCGGTTGTCCTACTTTTTGTTCAATCGACATTATTCGGGCAGGCACTTCAATATCCCCAGACGAAAAAGGTCGATCACGCCGACACGTACTTCGGCATCAACGTGCCAGATCCGTACCGCTGGCTTGAAGACGACAACTCGCCTGAGACGGCCCAGTGGGTTGAAGCAGAGAACAAGGTTACGTTTGGATACCTGGAGAAAATCCCGTACCGGCAGCAGGTGAAGCAGCGGCTGGAGAATCTCTTCAACTATCCGAAGTATACTGCCCCTTTCCACCGCGGGGATACCTACTTCTTCTACAAGAACGACGGTCTCCAGAACCAGAGCGTGCTCTACATTCAGAAGGGACTCGATGGAACACCCGCCGTGTTGATTGATCCGAACAAGCTCTCCGCAGACGGAACATCGCGGCTTGGAGCATTTGCGCTCACGCGTGACGGCACAAGGGCGGTCGTTGGGATTTCCCGGAGTGGGTCGGACTGGCAGGACTACTTCGTCATGGAAACTGCCACGAAAAAGTATTACGCCGACACGCTGCAGTGGATCAAAGCCTCCGGTGCTGCATGGCTTGGGGACGGCTTCTTCTACAGCCGCTACGATGCTCCCGAGAAAGGCAAGGAGCTTTCGTCCAAGAACGTCAACCAGAAGGTGTACTTTCATAAGGTCGGAACGGCGCAGTCGGCGGACGAGCTCATCTATGAAGACCCGGCAAATCCGGAGCGCTTCAATTTCGTGAGCACCACCGAAGACCAGCGTTTCGCATTCCTCACAATCTCTGAACGCGGAAAGGGGAAAGAAGGCAACGCGTTGTTCTATCGGGATCTGAGCAAAGGAGAGAAGAATTTCCAGCCGATCGTGGCGGAAATCGGCGAATTCAACTTCAACGTCGTCGATAATCTTGAAGACAAGCTGCTGATCCGGACAAACAAGAATGCTCCCAACGGGAAACTCGTCCTTATCGATCCCAAACATCCCGAAGAAAGGAACTGGAAAGAAGTGCTCCCCGAGAAGCCTGAGCCACTCCAGAGCACAAGCACTGTCGGCGGCAAGCTGATCGTCACGTACCTCAAGGATGTCGCGACGCGGGCGTATGTCTACAGCCTTAGCGGCAGACTGGAAAACGAGATAAAGCTCCCGGCACTCGGCATCGCAGGCGGATTCGGAGGGGAAAAGTCGGATCCATTCGTGTTCTACACATTCACCTCCTTTACGTTCCCCCCGACGATCTACAAGTACGATATCGCGACAAAGAAGAGTACCGTCTTCAGGGCGCCGGAGATCGCCAATTTCAATCCCGCTGACTACGTCACGAAACAAGTGTTCTTCAAGAGCAAGGACGGGACGAAGATTCCGATGTTCATCGTCCATAAGAAAGGCCTCGCCCTGAACGGAAAGAACCCGACGCTCCTCTACGGCTACGGCGGGTTCAATATTTCCACAACGCCAGGATTCAGTGCTACACGTCTTGGACTGCTGGAACAAGGCTTCGTGTACGCTTCCGCGAACATGCGTGGCGGCGGTGAATACGGCGAGAAATGGCACCAGGGGGGAATCAAGTTGAAGAAACAAAATGTGTTTGACGACTTCATCGGGGCGGCGGAATACCTGATCGCCAACTCGTATACGTCGCCATCGAAGCTCGCCATTCAGGGGGGATCGAACGGGGGATTGCTGGTCGGTGCCGTGATAAACCAGAGACCGGATTTGTTCCGCGTCGCCATCCCGCAAGTGGGTGTGATGGATATGCTCCGCTATCACAAGTTCACGATTGGCTGGAACTGGAAGCCCGACTACGGATCGAGTGACGATGAGGAGGAATTCAAAGCCCTCCTCGAGTATTCTCCCCTGCACAATGTCAAAGACGGTATGAAGTATCCGGCAACGATGGTGACGACGGCAGATCACGATGACCGTGTCGTTCCGGCGCATTCGTTCAAATATGCGGCGACGCTGCAGGAGAAGTACAAAGGAGAGAACCCGGTGTTGATCAGAATTCAGACCCGGTCGGGACATGGCGCGAGCAGCACAACGAAAGCTATTGAGGAGACGGCGGATATCTATTCGTTTATCTTCTTCAATATGGGGATTACGCCGAAGTACTGAAGAAAGCGGTTAGCGGTTAGCTATTAGCGCCCAGCGGTTATCAGAAAAATCGGCAGGTAACCAGGGGTGGACCGTGCAAACTTCGGTTCACCCTTGCTTTTTCCTCCCCCCCACCTCTCTCAGCTCGTCTCCCGTTTTACGTCTACCTTCTCACGCCGGGTTTCTCATCTGTTCCGAAATGAATTTCGGATTACGTCACGCGTACTGGCCTGCGACCCAACCTGACGACCAGGCCCACTGGAAGTTGTATCCGCCAAGCCAGCCGGTTACGTCTACACACTCGCCAATGAAATACAGCCCGGGAGTTTTACGGGCCTCCATCGTCTTGGACGAGAGTTCATCCGTATCTATTCCTCCGACCGTCACTTCTGCCTTGCCGTAACCTTCCGTTCCGCTCGGAACAATGTTCCACCTGTGCAGTCCTTCGGCGATTTTCTCCAGATCCTTCCGGGAATACCGCTGCATTGGTTGTGACCCTCCGAGCCGTTCGCACCACTCCACCGCAAAACGGCGAGGGAGATGCTGATCGAGAACGGTGGCCAGTTCCCGCGTTGTCTGGTGCGCGGCGAGAAGAAGATCTGACGCATTCGCATCTGGCAACAGATCAATCGTCAGCGATTCTCCTTCCGTCCAGTAGGAGGAAGATTGAAGGATCCCGGGACCGCTCAATCCCCGATGAGTGAAAAGAATGTTCTCGCGAAATGAAGCCGTACCGCATGAAACAACTGAGTCGACAGAGATCCCTGCGAGCTTTCCAAAGAACCGCAGGTCTTCGAGATTGAACGTCAGCGGAACAAGGCCAGGCCTCAGCTTCGTGACAGTCAGGCCAAACTGACGGGCAAGTGAAAAACCGAAGTTCGTCGCACCGAGCTGCGGGATCGAAAGGCCTCCGGTGGAGACGACAAGCGAATCCGACTCATACAGCCCAAGCGATGTCTGCACCTGATAACGGCTATCCCTTGTCACCTTCTGTATCTCACATCCTGCGTGCAGCCCGACTTTCGCTTCTTTGCATTCCTGCAGCAGCATGTCGATAATCTGCCGGGAGCTCCCGTCGCAGAACAACTGACCGAGTTTTTTTTCGTGGTACTTGATTGCATGTTTTTCGAGGAGAGCAATGAAATCAGCTGCAGAGAATCGTGCCAGGGCCGATTTGCAGAAGTGGGCATTTTGTGAAATGAACCTGCTGGCGTCAACGTTGAGGTTTGTGAAATTGCAGCGACCGCCGCCGGAAATCAGAATCTTTTCACCGGCTTTGTCATTGTGTTCAAGGACGAGCACGGCACGGCCCCGTTTACCGGCTTCGATGGCGCACATCAGTCCGGCTGCGCCGGCGCCAATGATGATGACATTGTAGTAATTCAGAAAAGCGCCCTTCTCAGAACTTGATCAAAGAAATCTCACGCAAAGCCGCAAAGACAGCAAAGGACTCGTTCGTGAGAGATTCATGCAGATCCTGACTGTTTAATATCCCACAATTTCACTTCACGGTCAATCGGATGACAACAGTCACCTGCGCGCAATGGGAATTGATTACCTGCCGAGTATTCGTTACCATCTTACCAGAAGCTGTCTCAAAAACGTATTGTCTCGATTCCAATAGATGTGACCTTTGCGGTTCTTGGCGTTCTTGGCGGTTATATTTCAACCGCGAAGGCCGCAAAGAGGCGCCAAGGGGATTTTTGAGATGAGTTCTACTCACATGCCCGACTCGATCACACTTATCAACCACGCTACCGTGCTGATTCAGCTCGGCGGGGTCAACATTCTGACCGACCCGATCTATTCGTGGACAGTTTCCTATATGTTCCCCCGCCTGCAGAGAGCGGGGATCCCGCTCAAAGACCTCCCTCCCATCGATTACATCCTTGTTTCGCATAGCGACTATGACCATTTGAATATGAAAACGCTGCGGCGACTCCGCCGCCGGGGCGCTTCCACGCTCATTCTTCCAAAGGGGATCGGTTCCTACGGAGAGCGGGCCGGCTTTCCGAACGTCATCGAGATGAGTCGCTGGGAGAACTTTGAAGACGACCGAGTGAAGATCACCTGCGTGCCAGCCAAACACGTGAGTAAGCGAAAACCCGGGGATGCGACAACGAACGCCTGCGCCGGTTTTGTTGTTGAGATCAACAAGCGATCAGTGTATTTTGCCGGCGACACCGCGTACGCCGAATTCTTCCCGGAGATTGGATCGCGCCATGAGCTCGATGTCGCCCTGCTTCCCATCGGCGCCTACAAACCTGAGAAATGGTTCAAAAACCTCCATCTCCATCCGGTGACGGCGCTTCAGGCTTTTCAGGATCTGCGGGCCAAACACCTCGTGCCGTTCCATTGGGGCACATTTTGGATCAGCGACGAGCCGATGGAAGAGCCGCCGCAGAAACTTCGCGAAGAAGCGCATCGACTCAATCTTGAGGACAAGGTTCACGTCCTTCGAAACGGTGAATCTTTTCGGTTTTGATCATCTTTGAGGTTTGCACACATTGCCAGTATCTTCCAGCTGAAAAACGATGACCACCTACACTGCTACAACAGAAGGAATCAGGATCACCGTTCAGCCCGTCTATCTGGATGGTCAATCGGATGTGCTGAAGCGGAAGTTTGTCTTCGCATACTTCATCCGCATCGAGAACAACAGCTCACAACGGGTACAACTTACGCGTCGCCGGTGGTATATCAAACATTCGACCGGCAAAGTCGAAGAGGTCGAAGGTGAAGGTGTCGTCGGAAAACAACCTGATATCCGTCCCGGAGAATTCCACGAGTATAGCAGCTACTGCGTCCTGGAAACACTGGAAGGGACCATGGAAGGGACGTATCTCATGCAGCGGGAAAACGGAGAGCTCTTCCGGGTCACCATCCCAAAATTCACGCTCCGTGCCATGTCGAATTAACACCCGGCCCGGTACACGCATATTGCACTCCCTATGAAACTCTTCTTCCAGGAATACGGCACCGGGCAGCCCCTGATCATCCTGCACGGCCTGCTGGGAACACTCGACAACTGGCACACACTCAGCAAAAGATTCGCGTCTTCCTACAATGTGCTCGCAGCCGACTTGCGCAATCACGGACGATCACCTCATTCGGACAGCCTGTCGTACGAGACCATGGCTGAGGACGTGCTTGAACTCATGGAGAGTCAGCACATCGGTTCGTCTCACATCCTCGGCCACTCGATGGGAGGAAAAGTGGCAATGACCCTGGCTCTAGCAAACCCCGAAAGAGTCAGCAAGCTCATCGTCGTCGACATTGCACCGAGGTCCTATCGTCGGTTGCACGATGAACTACTCGATGCGTTGATGTCGGTCGATCTTGCGCGTTTCCAATCACGGCACGATATCGACGGGGAGCTGGCAGAAAAAATACCAGACAGGTCGGTCCGGCAATTCCTGATGAAGAACCTCGCACGCGACGAGTCCGGATTGTTTCATTGGAAAGCGAACCTCGCGACGATTTCAAAACACGACGAAGAGCTTTCGACTGAAGTAGACGCAGCCGCCCCGTTTCCGAATCCGACACTGTTCGTCAAGGGAACACGATCGGACTACATCATCGAATCTGACACTCCTGCGATACAGAGACTGTTCCCGAAGGCAAGAATCGAGTCGATCGATGCCGGCCATTGGGTGCACGCCGAGTCTCCCGACCGGTTTGCCGATGTTGTTGAGCGATTTCTTCGTGAAGGCTCTTAGAACCCTGATCGAAAACAAAATAATTGCCACAAAGGCGCAAAGGCACGAAGAAAATGTAGAGAAAGAAATGAAATCATCTCACTACCTTGTGACTTCGTGACTTGCCTGCCCGCCTCGAAGAACTGAGTTAGCAGGCGGGGTGGCGACATTTTTCGACTGGCTCTCCAAAAACCGGCAAAATGCCATCAATTTCCTCTTTGAATTCTGTGGTTTTTCCCTTTAATTGACCGCACAACGGCGGGCAAAATCCCTCCAGAACTTTATCAATCCCCATGAAGAAACTACTGCTTCTCCCGTTCATTGCCTTTCATCTCCTGTCGGCTCAGACCATTCAGACATCTGAGCACCTGATCAGGGCAATGCGCGACCGGTACGCCGGCAAGTGGTATAAGACTCTCACCTTTGTACAAAAAACGTCACAGGTGAAGCCCGACACCACGCTCGTGAGCACCTGGTATGAAGCGTTCTCCTTCCCCGGGAGACTGCGGATCGACATGGATTCCATGGGCGGGAGCGGTATGCTGCTGGTCGGAGATTCGCTCCATGTATTCCGGGCTGGGAAACCATCGCCAGCACGGTACTTCGTGCATTCCCTCCTTCTCCTCGGATTCGATGTCTACTTTCTACAACCTCAGGCGACTCTGGCAAAGCTTAAGGAACTCCGTTTCGATTTGTCGCTTCTCCGCGAAGACACGTGGCAGGGGCGCCCGGTCTATGTTGTCGGAGGACAGAAAGACGACCTCCATTCGACTCAGTTCTGGATCGACAAAGAACGGCTTGTCTTTGTTCGGCTTCTCGAACCGGCGGGCTCAAACGGCACACAGACAAGAGATACGCAATTCAACAACTATGTACGGCTGGCAAACGGGTGGCTGGCGCCCGAAGTTGTGTTCATGGTGGACGGCAAAGTCCTCATGAAAGAAGAGTATTCAGAGCCCCGGGGAAACCCGAAGCTCGACGTGAAGTTGTTCGACCCGCAGAATTGGAAAACCGCTCGCTGGAGGTAGAAGTAATTCCAGGGTCTCGTTCCGATTTGTCTATGTTCACAGATCCTGCATACGTTGCCCATATGCTTTTCTGTCCCCTCAAAACCTAGAAGAGGATATTGTATGAAAGAAACTATTCTTGATCGATTTCTCCGGTATGCGAAGATCGACACACAATCGCAGGACGACGTTGAGGCGTACCCGAGCACTGCGAAGCAATTTGATCTCCTGAACCCCCTGGTCCAGGAACTCAAAGATCTTGGCCTGAAGGATGCTTCCATCGACAAGTACGGGTATGTGATGGCCACGCTGCCGAGCAACGTACCCGCGTCGCATCCCGCCTACGGCAAGATCCCGACTGTTGGATTCATTGCGCACGTTGACACTTCGCCGTCGACATCCGGCGCGAATGTGAAACCACAAATCATAAAGAACTATCAGGGGGGCGATATCGTGCTCCCGGGCGACCCGTCGGTCATCATCAAGGAATCTGAGAACCCGGAGCTCAAGAAAGACATCGGCCGGACGGTCATCACGAGCGACGGAACGACGCTCCTTGGCGCAGACGACAAGGCCGGAATCGCGATCATCATGAACGCCATGCAGCACCTGATCGAGAATCCGAGCCTTCTCCACGGTGATGTCAGAATTGGTTTCACTCCTGATGAAGAAGTGGGAATGGGGACGAAGTACTTCGACATCAAGAAATTCGGGGCGAAGTTCGCGTATACGGTTGACGGCGATACGGCGGGCGAACTGAACAAGGAGACATTCAGCGCCAATTCTGCCATCATTACGGTTCATGGCCGCAACATCCATCCCGGCACAGCAAAAGGGATCATGGTCAATTCGATCCGAGCCATCGCCGACATCATCGCGCGGATGCCGAGAGACATGGCTCCCGAAACGACGGAAGGATATGAGCCGTACATCCATCCGCATGTTCTGCAGGGGGAGGAAGCCAAGTCTGTTGTGAAGATACTCCTTCGCGATTTCCGGACAGACGGACTCGAAAAACTGAAGCAGCGGCTCGAGCAGATCATCGCAGAAGTGCAGCCGCTCCATCCGAAAGCGAAGATCGAGCTCCAGATCATCGAGTCCTACAGAAACATGAGGGAAGAGTTAGAAAAAGATCAGAGAGTTCTCGATTGTTTGTGGGAAGCAGCGAAGCGAGCCGGTATGGAGCCAAAGTGGGTTCCCATCCGCGGCGGCACGGACGGATCGAAGTTGTCGGCGAACGGCCTCCCCACACCCAATATTTTCACCGGCGGACACAATTATCACGGTAAAACCGAGTGGGCCTCCTTGTGGGGAATGGAAAAGGCGGCAGAGACAGTTGTGAATCTGGCTCAGGTGTGGGTAGAGAGAAGCAAGTAGGCAGATTGCAGAAAGCAGCTTGCAGACACAATGATGTGGATGGCAAAAAAGTGGACAGTGGACAGTATACAGTAAAACAGTAAACTTTGAACTCGAAACTTATAACTCCAAACTCTTTATCCCCCTCGCACCGTTCAGTAACAATAAAGGACTGATTCTATGGAACACCAATCAGCGCCACGGGTCCTCCCGGACAACGCGTACAAAGAACTCAAAGAAGGTGAAGTGTATCGGCCGGTCATGGATCCTGCCGCGTCGGTTCCCGAGGTGACACCGTACTCGGTTCTCCTCGGCCTCGCGATGGCAATCCTCTTTTCCGCTGCTGCCGCATATTCCGGATTGAAAATCGGCCAGGTCATGGAAGCCGCCATACCGATTGCGATTCTTGCCGTCGGAATCTCCACGCTTTCCCGGAAAAAAGGAGCGCTGGGTCAGAACGTCATCATCCAGTCCATTGGCTCGACGTCCGGCGCCGTTGTCGCCGGCGCGATTTTCACGATCCCGGCCCTCTACATTCTCGATCTTCCCACCAGTTTCTTCAGGCTCTTCCTTGCGGCGACGTTCGGAGCTTTTTTGGGAATCCTCTTTCTCATCCCGCTGCGCAAGTACTTCGTCAAGGACATGCACGGCAAGCTTCCCTTCCCTGAAGGGACCGCGACCACAGAAATTCTCATGGCCGGTGAGCGGGGAGGCAAGCAGGCATTGGTTCTCGTGGTCAGCGGCTTGGTCGGCGGAGTGTACGATTTCATGGTCACGTCGCTCGGATGGTGGTCGGAGGTGGTTACGTCGCGGGTCGTTGGCTTCGGCGCAGACATTGCCGACAAGTTCAAGGTTGTGTTCCGTGTGAACATCCTCTCCATCGTTGTCGGACTTGGGTACATCATCGGACTGAAGTATTCCGCCATCATCTGTGCCGGATCGTTCCTTTCGTGGTTTGTGTTTGTGCCCATGTTCTACGAAGTCGGTCACCAGCTTGGTGTTCCACTGGGTGCGACGGCGACGAAGCTGATCGCCAACATGAGCGCCGAGGAGATCTTCCGGACGTACGTGCGCCACATCGGTATCGGCGCAATTGCGATGGGGGGAATCATCGGCATTATCCGGTCATCAAAAATCATCGGCGGTGCTTTTTCGCTTGCCTACCGTGAAATCTTCCAGGCGAAGAAAGCGGAGGCATCCACGGAAACCCGCTGGCAGACGGATATTCGTATGCTCCACATTGTGCTGCTGATTCTTCTGACGGTACTCGCACTCTTCGTGTTCTTCTACGTTGGAGTTGTTCCGACATTGGGTCAGGCAATCGTAGCGCTGCTCGTCGTCGTCATCATTTCCTTCCTGTTCACGACGGTCGCGGCAAACGCAATTGCCATCGTCGGTACGAACCCGGTCTCCGGTATGACGCTGATGACTCTTATCCTCGCATCCCTTGTGCTGACGCAAATCGGTCTAACCGGCTCGGACGGGATGGTCAGCGCATTGATCATCGGTGGCGTTGTCTGCACAGCGTTGTCAGTCGCCGGATCTTTTATCACCGACCTGAAGATCGGCTACTGGCTCGGATCGTCGCCGAAGAAACAGGAAAGCTGGAAATTCCTCGGCTCCCTCCTTTCCGCTGCAACCGTGGGTCTCGTCATCATGGTTCTCAACCAGACAGACGGTTTCAAAGGCCCGAATGCAATGGCTGCGCCTCAGGCAAACGCGATGGCGGCGGTCATCCAGCCGTTGATGTCGAATGTTCCAGTCCCCTGGATTCTCTATTTCGCAGGAGCCGTCATCGCACTGCTGTGCGTCGTCCTCAAGATACCGCCGTTGGCGTTTGCCCTGGGCCTGTATCTTCCGCTCGAATTGAACACGCCATTGCTGATTGGCGGACTGGTCTCCTGGTTCGTCACAAGCCGGTCGAAAGATGAGAAAGTAAACAATGCCCGCTTCTCCAGGGGGACACTGATTGCTTCCGGATTCCTCGCGGGGGGATCTTTGTTTGGTGTCTTCGGAGCGTTTCTGCGATTCTTCGATGTGAATTTGCTCAATGAGGCATGGCAGCAAACTCAGTCGGCTCACGTGATCGCCTACGTGATGTTTGCACTTCTTATTATCTATATGCTCTGGGACACGATGCGGGCGAAGCCGGAGTAGAAGATAACCGCTAAGGCCGCCAAGGATGGAGTGATAAAAGAGTATTGAGACGTAGCTTTGCGTTTCTTTGCCTGCCCGCCGCGGAGAACCACCGAGGTCAGGCGAGTGCCCTTTGCGGTTTGAATTCATGATGTTGTGACACTTTTCAAGTCCTCAGTTTCCCGGGGCGGCGATCAAACCCGCCGCCCCATCGTTTCAGAAAGCCTGCAGGACTCACCGCTCCATTCTAATCGCTACATTATTGCCTCAGAGTGCGCTTCCAACAAAAAAGGCCCGGCGAGTGCCGAGCCCTTTAAGAATTGATTCTCTGCATCTAATACATCGCCCTGGTTCCAACTAGCTATTGGAATCAGAATATGATGCCCATTCCGACTCTGCCTGCGATTCGCCCAGGGCAAAGATCGACGTCCGAAGGAATCAATACCTGCATTTCTGCAAATAGACCTAAGAACGAGAACGGTCGAATCTGGATCCCTGGAGATAATCGACCCAGAAAGACCCCCCCCGTTTGTGCGGCGTGAAATACCGTATCCACGGGGTGGTTTCTGACGATGTAGTACCCTGCTTGCGAAGACCCTGAACTCACATAACCGAGGGCAACAGACACATAAGGACTTAAGACCATTAACTTCGTCGGAATGAGATAGCGGCCTTCGACGAGCAATGATTTCGAGGTCTTGATAAACTGAGGGGTTTTGCTATCCAGCTGGAGTTCGCCCTCCGGACTATACTGTTGTTGCCCGAAGTATAGAGCCACTCCCCATTCGTTTGTCAGGTTGTAGCAGATAGACGCTGAGAAACTGTGATCGTTCCTATAGGTCGGTGAAAAGCGGGCAATGTCGGCGCCGACACCCACTGCAACTTCGAACTTCCCCGCCACTTGTCCGTAGACGCCAGCACTCGTGAGCGTGAGCAGTAACAGTACGTGCCTTACTTTCATGGCATGTCCCTTTATTCGCTGCAATGATGGTCTTTTCTTCATCTTTTGCCTGGGATGATTCCCCGAGTCTACGCATCTTGTGTAATCACCAAACGCCACCAAGGTTCACCAGAACCGCTCGGCCGTCGTGTGTTCTACTAACACATCCAAGACCACTCGGTGCATGTCTGGCGTATTGATAGGATAGCACAGATGGCACGGGCCCAGGTTTCTTTGATTAGCCTTGCGCCTCCTTCCTTCTGTTATTTGCCGTGAAGTATGTACGTGTTGTTATCGTCATTACCGACACCAACGATGAAGACTTCCCTTCCGTCCGTCCACACTTTGTAGTACGTCATGCGAACAGTTGAAAGATTCTTGAACTCAAACCAGTCGGTTCCGTTCCAGTGCCAAATAATAGTCCCCACCGCAAACAAGTTGTCTTCCGCTACACCGTAAACACCCCGAGTAAATGCGTTCAGGCTCAGAAACTTCCAACTCGAAGTGTCCCAAAAGCCGACTCCTCCTCCGGTTCGATAGAGTTTTCCCCAAGGGCTGTACCACAGTCGATTGATCAGACCATAGGCGCTGTCGATAAATGTCCAGCGCCCAGATTGGCCTCTGAATGTATAAGACCATGTACCATGGTTGGTTAGTGGTTCTCCCGCGAGAACCAAATACTGATCATCGCCCAACCCACTTGAACCCGCGTAGAAACCCCAATTGGGGTTCGCGTTCTTTGGTATATAGCGTGGAACGGAGTCGGGCTTAATGGACATTCCATCAAATTTAAGGAGGGTTCCATCAAGTCCTCCAAACCAGACGTCAGTTGGTCCGCTGCCCCAAACGCATTTCAGTCGGTTCATTTCCAGAACATTCATCTCAACCCACTGCGACCCGTTGAAGTGAATAATGAATCCGAGTTGCGGCGAATCTTGTGGCCATTTCATTCCGACTGCCCAAATGTTGTCCTTGCCGAATCCCACGATTGCCTCAAGGTCGAAGTATACTCCATAATACAAGTTCTGGCGAGTCCAACCGGTGCCGTCGAAGTGATACATCTTCCCTAGCGCACTCGAGTTGTGCCCAACAATCCAGATGTTCTTGGAATCCACAGCATACATGTCCGACATAAACGTCTGATCGTTATCCGAGCTGCTGATCTTCTCAGTCGTCCACGTGTACTCCCGCGGATTCTTGATCGGGGCATCAACGGGATTGTGCTTGCACCCCGATTGGAGGACGGTTATGGTTGCACAGAACGAAAGCGTCAGCTTCATCGAAACATGTATTGTACGGTGATTCATAGAATTCGACTCTCTCAGTTTCTTTTTCCTGCTGAACAGCATAAGGAATTATTTCTAAGATTCAAGTCCGTACAAATACGTACAACATGCGTGTACGTAGAAGTACCGACAAACCTCGGAGAAGAGTGACGACTCCGTTCGGTTACGACCCATGGATGTGAACGACCTATTGAAAATCTGAGAAACGGTTTTTGCCCGCGTCATCTTAGCATGCAGTCAACAGAACCGCCATACCGAAAACTCGGTATATTTGAGTTTCGGTGCAGATTTGCGTAATCGCATACATTGCTTTCGTCTAATGAATTTTTCATAGTACTTTTTCGCATTTGTGAGTCATGCCAAAAGTGCGAATTTGCCATCGCAATCTCCTTCTGTTCATCGCGACACAAGCGCGAATGGCCAATTGGTTTCACTTGCTTGCGTTCGGCTGAACGACTACCATCGTTTGTCCCTTTACATCCAACGGGTAGATGCTTGAAGTATGTTCGGCAACATCGGCGTTCAATTTCTCTTATCTATCTCGCCATGGGGAACCCGGTCATGCTCATTGCAGCGGCTTCAGTCTGCCATGGACAGGACAACATCGTTCTGTACTCGGAGCGTTTCGATTCATCGATGGCGCCGTCGCTTCCCCACGGATGGATGAGTTCAACAAATCGCCTCACGTCCGGAGACTTCATTCTGACCACGTCCTCAGTCCACTCAGCTCCGAATGCGGTGCTTTCGACAAACGCGACCATTGCACAATCTTTGGTGTCACCAGTTCTTGATTTCACGGGATGCAACCCGGAGCGGCTTGAATTCTATTCTGCTCGTTCCAGCTCTCACACTTCCGCTTTGATTGTCGAAGCTTCAATTGACGATGGAGTCACATTTCCAATGGTGCTCGGTGATACAATTCGCAATCCGGGTTCCACCAGCTACGCACTTTCGTCTCTGCAGCTCCCCCCGTCGCTCAACAACCAGTCCAAAGTGCGGTTCCGTTGGAGGCTCTTAGCAACCACGAGCGGGACGTCTGGCACGTTCCGGCTGGACGATGTCTCGGTGACAACCCATGTCGACATCCCCGAGACTGAACCGAGAGCAATAGTCGTCAACGAAATCATGTACGATCCGGTGACCGGGCAAAACGAATGGATCGAGCTATTTCATCGCGGAAGCGTTCCGATTGACATCGCGCGGTGGAAGATCTATGACAGACCGACCTCAAGCGGCTCAACCAGCACCACCATAACAAGCAGTTCGGCTGTCATTCAGCCTCACGACTTTGTCGTCATAGCTGCCGACTCCACAATCCTCTCACGTTTTGAATACCTTGCTCGGCCCGCACCAGGCGTGCTTCTCTTCATATTGAACCGGAGCGGTGGTCTGGGATTGAATAACGACGGGGATGACGTCGTGGTGCGCGACGCGCTGGGACGGACCATCGACAGCGTTTCGTATTCCCCTGATTGGCATCATCCCGATCTGACCGATCCGAAAGGGCGATCGCTGGAGCGGGTGAACCCCGACCTGGCGTCAAATGATCGGCGAAACTGGAGCTCCTCCTCTGCTCCATCGGGAGGAACGCCAGGGAAAATCAATGGAATCTTCACGAATAGCCTTCCTTCAAACGCCTCGCTCTCAATCAGTCCCAATCCTTTCTCACCGGATGGCGATGGATTTGAAGACTTCTGCATCATCCGGTACAGCCTGCCGTTGACGACCTCAGTCATCCGCGTTTCAATCTTCGATACCAAGGGGCGACTTGTACGCACACTGGCCAACGGAGAGTTGAGCGGTTCTCAGGGAGCAATTGTCTGGGATGGGCTGGACGACACGAAGCAGCGCGCCCGTATCGGGCCTTATGTTGTTCTCGTTGAGTCAATCGACGGTCAGGCAGGTATTCTTGCTACGGCGAAAGCAGTGGCAGTGGTCGGGGCGAAGTTCTGATGGAGCCTGTAAGAAAAGGAATATTACCACAAAGGCACGAAGACGATTATGGAAAGGAGAAGATTCCTGAGTTATCTCCTGGCGCCTGTTGAGCCTCGTGTCTTCGTGTCTAAAACGATAAGTTTTACCAATGACCGATTGGAACAAACTGTCGGATTTCTTTCAAATAGATCAGCGGATCACCATATTCCGATGGATTTTTGTACACTGTCAGAAGCGTCACCTCCTCTTTCATCATTTTCAGAGCCAGGGCTTCAGTCAATTCGATTGCCTTCGCAACCGGAAGACCGAACTTCTCGACAAGATAATCCCGGGCAGCGCGGTAAACTGATCCACTATTGTTCCTGTCGAATATCCCGCTTGCCAGGGAGAACCTCCTCGTTGTAATCACCCTTTCGGGCAAATCATTGAAAAACCAATCCCGCTTCGTTCCCGCATAGGATTGGCGCAGGACGTACTCTTCACTCTCAAAAAACGCGTCGGCTTCGCAAGCACAGGCTGAATGAAAGAATAGAAGAGCACCGCGGCAATCTTTTATCGTCAGTGACCAGAAGAGGGGGTTGCCATGGCGATCGCCCGTCGCCTGAAAGAATACGCTGTCACTCACACCGCATCCGCTGATATCGGTCAGGATGTGGATCGTCGTATCGATTGCCTGGCTTCCCGGTTGAGTTTGCGCATAACCCTGAAATGAAGCATGAGCACATATCATGAAGAGCGTTAAAGCAAGCAGAGCAGAGTGATTGCGCATGAGCGCCACGCTGTTGGAGTTTTTGCGAGGATTTGTTCGCCACAACATACGCCTACACGTGGACAGATGCAACGGAACTTACTGGAAGCCATGCCAGATTCCGCCTTAGAACTTCCTCAGAGTGGTGAGATTCCATGAGTGCCGCTCCTGACGGAGCTCGACCATGTGTTGTGTCGCGGTTAGGGACATTCCGCCCCTACGGGGCTGGTGAGCCCGGGATTCAGGATCCCGGTTGCCAGTCCTCGTGATGTCTAGTTGTTGAAGTGCTCCGTTAGGAGCGCAAGGTCAATCACCAGGCCGGTCTCCTCTACACTAAGCTCCAGAGGAGCGGGACAGCCGAGCTCACCTGCCGCTCCGGACGGAGCTCAACTTGGTGATGTACGCCTGTTAGCGACATGTCGCCCCTACGGGGCTACCCGCCTTTCACTCAATTGTCCGGTCCCGAGAACTTCATGATTGCAAAAGGCAGGCGCTCCGTTAGGAGCGCAATGTCAATAACCAAGCAGGTCTCATCTACAATGAGCTCCAGAGGAGCGGAACTCGTGTGCTTCTCCGCTCAGCGAGCCGCCCAAGCGTGTTTCATCATCCCGCTCCGACTAAGGTCGACACGCGATTGTTGGCTGTGGGTGACATTTCGCCCCTACTGGGCTACCAACCCGATACACAATCCCGCAATCCCGAGAGCTTTGTAATGGTGAAAGCCTGGCGTTCCGTTAGGAGCGCAATGTCAATAACTGCGCCGATCTCTTCTACAGTGAGCTCCGTAGGAGCGGAACGATTTCCATCCTGTTAACCTCCTGTGGCTTTCTGAACCCTCTGCGACTCATCGAGTAAAGACCGCTATCAAACCAGAAGTTCACTGATTATATTGAATTTACCGCTCCACTCCTCTCATCCGGGGCACGATTATGAGACCGTTCACATCATGTTGCGTCATTGCATTCCTCTCACTCTTCTCAAGTCAATGCTTGTCACAGGACCGAGGATCTCATGACCCCCGCCAGGCAGAGCGTGGCAAGTACTTTCAGAAAAAGGCCTACGTCTCTGCTCCTTTGCCATCTTATGAGCGGACACGCCCGTTTCTCCCCTCTCCGATATTCGACGAGGATTCCGTGCTTGTACGTTTGTATTGGAAGGCCTGGGAGATTGCGTTCAGGAATTTTCATGAGCCGGCACCTGCCAGCGGATTTGTCTCTCAGTTCATCGATGCAGCGTTCAACGACAATATTTTCCTCTGGGACACTGCGTTCATGACGATGTTCTGCAACGTCGGCTACCCCTTGGTACCCGGCATCGCATCGCTCGATAACTTCTACGTCAAGCAGCATCCGACGGGCGAAATCTGCAGGGAGATACAACGAAAGAGCGGACTTGATTTCGCGTATTGGGTGAACGCCGAAAACAGCACGTTGTTCAGCAGATGGGGATGGATATTTCCTCCCGCAAAGCAGGGATCGGTCGTCTATCGGGGGCGGACCGCTCCGACTCCCAATCCACGATTGACGCTCGATGCAATGAACCATCCCATCCTTGCATGGGCCGAACTCGAAAGCTATCATCTCACCGGCGATACTTCCCGCCTCCGACTGATTTGGGACCCGCTCGTCCAATACTATAACGCATATCAGATCTTTCTCCGCCAGGGAAACGGGCTCTACCTCACCGATTGGGCCAGCATGGACAATTCTCCCCGCAACGCTTTTCTGAATCAAGGCGGGACCGGTATCGATATTTCGTCCGAGATGGTGTTGTTCGCGAGAAACCTGACGGAGATCGCCAGACTCCTTGGAAAAGAAGACGAAGCCCGGCGTTTCACAGTAGAGGCAGATGAGCTCTCAGTTACAATCAACCAGCTGATGTGGAATCAAACGAAGGGATTCTACTACGATATGACGCTCGAGGGCGAGCAAGCCCCGGTGAAAACAGTCGCGGCATATTGGACACTGCTGGCGCGCGTCGTATCACCCGAACAGGCGAAAGACCTTGTGAGAGAATTGCAGAATCCGGAGACATTCGGTCGCCTCAATCCAGTGCCAACTTGTTCGGCGGATGAGCCGGGATATCTGTCCATCGGAGGGTACTGGAGAGGAGCCGTCTGGGCGCCGACGAACACCATGGTGATCCGCGGACTGGAGAACTACGGGTACAACGAGCTCGCCCGGTCAATTGCGATGCGTCACCTGCGCATCGTGGCGGAGGTATTTGCGAAGACCGGCACCATTTGGGAAAACTATGCTCCCGACGCGAAGGAGCCGGGCCGGCATGCTGACAGCGCTCTGGTAGCGAAGGACTTCGTTGGGTGGAGCGGCATCGCACCCATCTTGTATTTCCTCGAATACGGCATTGGACTGAAGCCAAATGCGGCCCAGAACGAATTGACGTGGAGAATTGAATCTTCCGGACGGGTGGGTTGCGAACGCTATCGGTTCAACGGGCACGTTGCCACGTTGCTCGCACAGCCTGCAGAGGGCACCAGGAGCGTGGTTGTCACCATCGAGGCGGATGGGATATTCAAGCTGAACGTAGAGCACGGCAAAAAGAAAATGGATTTCAACGTCAGGAAAGGTCACAATAGGTTTGTGGTCCCATGAGCCCCGGGGTCGTTACGCCGGATCAGGTTGCTTTGAAACCAGCGCCGCTTTCAGTATATTTTGAGCAGAAGCCAATTCAGAGAACTTCACGCAAAGACGCAAAAGAGGGAAATAGACATAAATTCCCGGCGACTCTGTTTAACCCCGACAGTCTTTTTTGGCGGCTTGGCGTGCGAATCTCGTGCCATTAACAGGCATTTTCTGGATAAGTTCTACCACAAATTCAATCGCCTTTCCAAGACTCTATGGCCGTTTCCACTCCCGGCAAACAAGTTCTTGCTCATCAATTCCAATCGATAGTCAAACTGCATCGTCAGGGTGCAGGCGGACTCCGAATCGCACTCGCCCTCACGAGACGCCTCGACGGTTTGATTACGTCGGTGTTTCGCTCTCTGAAGAACCCTGAAAAGAAGCACATCGCCGTCGTTGCTCTCGGCGGCTACGGCAGGAAGGAACTCTGTTTTTCCTCCGACGTTGACATCATGTTTCTCATCCGGGACGAGTCCCAGAAGCCCGCGACTGCTGCTTCCGCTGGCGATTTGCTTCACGCGCTTCTCGAATATGGTCTGGACATCGGGCATAGCTTCCGTACCATCCAGGAATGTGTCGATTCGTCCTCTTCAGATATCGAGATATGGCACTCGCTCCTCGAGGCACGATTCATCTGCGGGAACCGCTCGGTATTCTCCAGCCTCCACTTGGGCCTCCAGCGCCAGATTCGGTTCGTTGATTCTCCACGGTACACCCAGAACCTTATCATTGCCACTGAGCTCCGCCACCGGAAGTACGGACATTCCACCAAACTGCTTGAGCCCAATGTTAAGAACAGCGCGGGCGGACTGAGGGATCTTCACACGGTTCTGTGGCTGGGACGCGGCACGGGCCTTTCAAGACTCACCGCTCGTCCGGCGGTTACACATACAGCGCTCACCGAGATGCTGCGCGGCCAATTCCTGGGGAAACTCTTTGATATCCGCTTCCTCAAGGACGCCAAGCGGGGGCTTGATTTCCTCCTGCGAACACGCAATGAGATGCACCTGAACGCACAGGCACTGCACGACACTCTCGAATTCAATCTGCAGCGGCAGGTGGCAAAAGCCCTCAAGTACCGTGATTCGTCGACGCAGACAAACGTCGAGCGATTCATGAAAGATTACTACGTGGCGGCCCGCGTGGTTTCTCAACTCGCCGGCCGGATCATGAGCTGGGCACACGACAGATTTGTGGCTGAAACGGAGCAGAAGGTCACGCTCCGCCTCGCCCCCCCGTTCGTCATCAAAGATGCCAAGCTTGACCTGGGCTCACAAGCAACGAAGCTATCGAGCGGAGCGGCTCTCCGCGCGTTTCTTCTTTCCATCGATCATGCGATCCCCCTCTCCTATCGATTGGAGGACGTTCTGACCCGGAGCGCCAAGCGGCACACTCCGCTCCAGTCGGAGCAGGAAACATCGCTCTTTCGTGAACTCCTCAACAGGCCACACGGCGTCGGCCATGCGCTGCAGCGGATGAACGATTTCGGACTCCTGCAACGCTGGATTCCTGAATGGAAGGGGCTTGTCGCATTCTTCCAGCACAATCAATACCATTTCTATACCGCGGACGAGCATACACTCATCGTTCTGTCCAACGCCGAAGCGCTCAGCGCGAGCCCTTCTGCGTTCGGCGACATCTTTCGCTCGCTGCAGAGGCGTGACACCCTGTACCTTGCCGCGTTGTGTCACGACATTGCCAAACCAATCCGGATCGGCGACCACGAGATCATCGGAGTCGATATCGCCCGCACGATTCTGAAGCGGCTCCGGTACGACGATATCATGGAAGACGTCCTCTTCCTCGTTCGGAACCACCTGCTCATGGAACAGATCGCATTCCGTCGCAATCTGGGCGATCAGCAGACCATCATCGATTTTACGTCCAAGATTGAAGGGACGCGGCAGCTCGACTTGCTCTATCTCCTGACGTATGCGGACCTGAGCGCCGTGAACAAGAACGTCTGGACCGACTGGAAAGCGATGCTGCTGCAGGAATTGTACCAGCGTTCGCACGAGATTCTCGAACGCAATCTCACAAGCGACGAGTATGCGCGGGCGGAAGCCGACCGCCGGAGAACGGCGGTTCAGGACATGGTCAACGAACTCAGCTCGACCATTCCCGAAGCAGAGGCCCGGAGCCACCTTGACGCCGTGGAGAGTCCGGCGTATCTGGCGGCATTTGATGCGACGGAAATCGCCGAGCACATCCGCCGCATCGGGGCAGACGAAACGGTGAGCACGGTCTTCAAGAAACATGAAGATCATACCGAGGTGACCATCATCGCCCGCGATGCTCCGTTTGCTCTGTCGCGATTCTGCGGCGTCTTGTCGGCCAACGATGCGAACATTCTTGATGCACAGATCTTCACGCGCAACGACGGGATCATCATCGACAGGTTCCGTGTCGTCGATTTCATCTCCAAGTCGGCCCTCAGCAGCCGACAATGCGACAAGATTCACCAGGAGCTCAATCATGTATTCGATGATGTGGCTGACATCGAATCATTGCTGAGCCGCCACAAGATGAAATGGAAACGGCGAAGCCGCATTGCCAACCCGAATGTCAGGATTGACGTGGAATTCGAAAACCATCCGCGTTTCACCATCATTGATGTATACGCCCCGGATATGCTGGGATTCCTGTATAGAATTACCGGCACCATGTCGATGCTGGGTCTGAATATTTCGTTTGCAAAGATCGCAACACGCATTGACGGAATCGTTGACTCTTTCTACGTCCTCGACCTGACGGGCAGGAAGGTGGACGATGAAGGACAGAGATCGTACGTGCGATCCGAGATTCTCAAAGTGATCAACGACTTGTCTGAGTCGGAACTGGTGATGCAATGACCATAGAGCAGGAGAGCGTATGAGCAACTCCAGACCCATCGGAGTATTTGATTCAGGCATCGGCGGACTGACTGTTGTACGTGCGCTGACGCATCATCTGCCGCATGAGAACATCGTGTATTTCGGTGACACCGCACGCGTGCCGTACGGTCCAAAATCATCCCAGGTGGTACGCGAATACGCCGCGCAGGATACAGACGTGCTGCTCGGGCATGACGTGAAAATGATCGTGATCGCCTGCAATACGGTTTCCGCAGTCGCCCTCGATGTTGTGCAGAAACGCGCCAAGGTGCCGGTTGTGGGGGTGATCATCCCGGGTGCCGAAGCAGCTGCCGAAGCGACAACGAAGAAACGGGTTGGAATCATCGGCACCATTGGCACCGTTAATAGCAACGCGTACGTCAACGCCCTGAGGCAATTCGACCCGGGTATCCAAGCTTTCAGCCAGGCATGCCCGCTCTTCGTTCCATTGGCAGAGGAAGGATGGACGGATCACAAGGCGACAGAGCTGATCGCCAAAGAATATCTCTTCCCCCTCACGCTCCAGAAAATCGACACGCTCATCCTTGGCTGCACGCACTATCCGCTGCTCAGGGAGGTCATTGGTAAGGTTCTGCATCAGTCGGTCCTCCTCATCGATTCCGGCGAGGCGACTGCTGTCACCGTGAAGAAGCTCCTCGACGATCAGAACATGCGCAACGCAAGCAAGCTGAAGCCAAACCTTCAGTTCAACGTCAGCGACGTGCCGCACAGGTTCACCGAGGTCGGCGAGCGTTTTCTGGGCCAGAAGCTTGGGAGAGTGCACAGAGTCGCAGGTTTCGCCGCGTAAAAGAAAAGCACAACCCTCTCCTTCACGTTGCATCGCCTTCGGGTTTTAGGTACATTGCCTCATCACCTCAGGAGTCATCATGCCTGCACGAGATATCCTGCTTCTCGGCAACCCGGTTCTTCGCCAGAAATGCGCTTCTGTGAAATCTGTGCGGACCGAAGAAACCCGCTGCATCGTCAATGATTTACGCGACACTCTTATGCGCTTTCGATCTCAGCGGGGATTTGGCCGCGGCATTGCCGCGCCGCAAATCGGCGCGATGCAGCAGATCATATATATCGACTTCGAGTTTACGGGGCCTCTCATCAATCCGAAGATCGTCAGAAGAAGCAGAAAGAAGTTCCACCTTTGGGATGATTGTTTTTCCTTCCCCGACATTCTCGCTCACGTGCAGCGGAATTACTCGATCGAGGTCGCCTTTCTAGACGAACAGGGAAAGAAGAAACGGCTGCGCGCAGACGGCGCACTCTCGGAACTCCTCCAGCACGAGATCGATCATCTCAACGGCGTTCTGGCAATTGACCGCGCAATCGATACGAAGCATATCGTCCTTCGCAGCGAGTACGAGAAGTTCTCCCACAATTCGCCGATGGCGTTGTGAGCCCTGTCGCGTTCCGCTTTCAATGAGTCCACTTGCCGCGATACCAAGCACGCTTCAGTTCGTGTGACGCTCGCACGGGGGCACGCCGCCTTTCGGCATGGGGAGATTCATCCTGATGGTTCACATTCGAAAAAGGCCTGTTCATGACTCAGCCCGCCGGATCTGACTCCCACAACCCTGTTCCGCCTGTGCATCCGACTCAACCACAGGAGCAGCAAGAACCCCAAGCCCCCTACGAATTCACGCCTGCGCAGAATGATATCATTCGCGTGTTGGCCCGAAAGATGAAGTTCGTCGGGGTCTTCTACATCATCGCGAGCTGTTTTGTCGCCCTGGCCGGGGTGGTCGCCTTCTTCTTCTCTCCCCTGGTTGGCCTGTTCTATCTCGTCCTGGTGACCCCGGAGCTCCTCATCGGGATATGGACGATCCACGCAGCTCATTCCTTCAGGCTCGTGATCGACACAAAAGGACGTGATATTCCGCATCTGATGGATGCCCTTACGGACCTTCGGAAACTTTATACCCTGATGTTCTGGTTGTTAGTAGCAGGGTTCGTGTTCGTACTCCTGGCAATTGCCGCGGGAATTCTCCTGTACACAATGGGCATCATTCCCGGCACGACCGACAACTCGACATTCACGGCACTGATCATCTAGCGTTTGTTCAGCATCGAGGTCACGACCAGAAACTAAACCGCCAAGGCCGCCAAGAACAGAAAGTCCTAGATTTCAGATCGACACTAGAGTCTTATGATTTCCTGGTGATCTTTGCGGTGTGTTTCATAGCACCCAGCCGATTGGAGGATGAAGCGATGGCACCAACCCTTCTGAGCAACGATCAGGTTTCTGATCAGATCAAAGAACTGCATGGCTGGACGTTGGATGGAAAGGAAATCAGGAAGCTCGTCGAGCTGACCGATTTCGTCCATGCAATGGGATTCGTGAATTCGGTGGCACTGCTTGCGGAGAAGCACAACCACCACCCCGATATCGACATCCGATGGAACAAGGTGCGTCTTACACTCTCGACGCACAGTGCAGGCGGCCTGACTGAATACGATTTCAAACTGGCAAAGGCGATCGACGGACTATGAGGGAAGATCGAATCGGAAAGCTGAAGGCCCTGCTCGAACAAGATCCCAACGACGGTTTCAGTCGTTATGCGTTGGCCCTGGAATATGCCGGAGCCAACGACTCGGGTCAGGCAGTTGTATTGTTGGAAGACCTTTTGCTCCGCGATCAGACGTACGTTCCCGCCTATCAACAACTGGGATACCTGTACGAGAGGCTCGGCAGGCTTCAGGAGGCCGCGGCCATCTTCAAGCGCGGAATGCATATCGCCGCTCAGCAGGGAGACCATCACGCGAAAGCAGAGATGCAGGACGCTCTTGATTCAATGGAACCCTGAGCTCCCCCTCTCGATCCCCCCTTCTTCTCGTTGCACATCAAGCGACTTCTTGCTATCTTTTTTCAACGAAGCAGTTGAACGATTTTCCATCCACTATTACCACACAAGCGCCGTGAAACTCCCCAAGGAACAGATTCTCGATATATTCCGCGAGACGAAGGCTCTTCTCGAAGGGCATTTTCAGCTCACCTCCGGACTCCACAGCCCGCAATACTTTCAGTGCGCCAAGGTGCTCCAATACCCGAAGTATTTACATCTGCTCTGCGGCGAAATCGCCAAACACTTCGAATATGCCGACATTGAGCTCGTTATCTCGCCGGCCATCGGCGGCGTCGTTGTTGGCACGGAAGTCGGCAGGATGCTCAGAGCACGGACGATTTTTGCCGAGCGGATCGATGGAAAAATGCAGCTCCGGCGTGGCTTTGAAATTCATCCCGGAGAACGGACGCTTGTGGTTGAAGACGTTGTGACCACCGGCGGATCGGTCTTCGAGATCGTCGATCAGGTGAAAAAGGCGGATGCCCGGCTGGCAGGCGTGGGATATATTGTGGACCGGAGCAACGGGAAGATCTTGTTCGAAGCCAAACACTTTTCCGTTTTGCAGATGGACGTTGTGACGTACAAACCCGAGGAATGCCCGTTGTGCAAAGAAGGCGGCACAGCAATCAAGCCCGGCAGCCGCGGCAACTACTGACCCGGAATTAACCATTTAACCAATTAACGTCTTGATCTAACCTCTTTTGGAATCCCTTCGCACATATCTCGGCAGCGCGCTCCTCTCCCACCTCATCGTCGGCGCCCTCATGTTTCTTGGCGCTATGGTCCTCGGATGGATCGCGAAACGATTTCTGACAACCATTGGCAGACGCCTTGCCTCCAGGACTGACAGTGAACTGGACGACATCATCATCGAAATCATTGTCGACCGGATCAAGTGGATTGCCGTCGTTGCAGGTTCCTATCTTGCCACGGAAGAGCTGATCCGGGGAACCGATGCCACGGATCTGTTTGCACGCCAATGGCTGGGGTATGCACAGGGGATTATCTTCGTCTGCTTCGTTGCCGTTGTGACCATCGTACTCATACGGCTGGCCGACTCCACCATCAAGTACACGATGGAGCGTCATGCCCGGCGCACCTCCTCCAAGCTCAACGAGGCGCTGTTTCCCCTCGTCAATCGTATCATCAACATCCTCGTTGCGCTCATTGCGCTGATCATCGTCCTGCATCATTTCGGCCAGGACGTCAGCAGCCTAGTCGTTTCGCTCGGTGTCGGCTCGCTGGCCATCGCGCTTGCCGCCCAGGAAACGATCGCAAACATGATCGGCGGATTCATCATCATGACCGATCGCCCATTTCGTGTCGGTGACCGTATCAAGCTCCCCTCCGGCGAGATGGGGGATGTCCACGAAATCGGTATCCGCAGCACGAGGATTCTGGATTTCGATAACAATCTCATCGTCTTCCCGAACGCCGACTTGATCAAGGGGAAGATCATCAATTACTCGTATCCGTCCGAACAGATCCGTATTTCCGTTGACATCAGCGTCCCGCACGGAACCGACATTGACCGCGTACGAGCCATCATCACCGATCTTGCCACACAGCACCCCGATGTCCTGAAGACACCTGCACCGGCTGTCTTTTTGATTTCATTCGGCGAGGCGTCTCTGAATCTTCAACTGAACGGCCGCACAGACGACTACCGCAAGAAGTTTCCCATCGAGACGACTCTGCGGGAACAGATCACCAGGGCCTTTGCAGGGGAAGGAATACAACTTGCTCTGCCGTACCGGGTTGTTCAACTCTTCAATCCCCCGAATGACACACGTAAAAACGCTTAAGAGCGAAAAACGATACAGCGGAACAATCTTCAGCCTGCTTGTTGATGATGTGGAATACCTTTCCGGCAGGCGCGGCGTACGTGAAGTTGCCGAACATCCGGGAGGCGCTGTGGTTGTTCCACTGCTCGATGACGGCACGGTTCTGCTCGTTCATCAGTATCGCTATCCCATCAAGACGGAATTGCTGGAACTCCCCGCCGGCAAACTCGACCCCGGTGAAGACCCTCAGCTCTGCGCAATGCGTGAACTGGAGGAGGAGACAGGCTACATCGCCGGATCCATCCGGAAACTGACAGCGATCTACACCACTCCCGGATTCTGCAACGAACTGCTTCATATCTACCTGGCCATGGGGCTGAAGAAATCCCCGCACGGCCAGCGGCTGGAGGAGGGCGAAATGGATCTGGTGGTCAAACCATTTCACCTTGACGACGTCGTGAACATGATTGAGCGGGGGGAAATCGTGGACGGCAAGACGATATGCGGAATCATGATGACTGCACAGCTGCTCCGTGCCGGAACGATTCACATCACGGACCCCGCGCGATGACTCCTGTTGAGCTGATCAAAAAGAAGCGTGAAGGCGGAACACTGAGCGAGGACGAACTCCGCTGGCTCATTTCGGGGTATGTCGCCGGTTCCATTCCAGACTACCAGATGACGGCCTTTCTGATGGCCTGTTTTTTCCGCGGCATGAGCGAAGAGGAAACGCTCACGTTCACACGACTCATGCTCCATTCAGGCGTCGTCATCGACCTCTCTGATATTCCCGGCATCAAAGTCGACAAGCATTCGACCGGCGGCGTTGGGGACAAAGTGTCGCTCATTCTCGCGCCGATTGTCGCTGCCTGTGGAGTGCCTGTTCCGATGATCTCGGGCCGCGGGCTCGGTCATACCGGGGGCACGCTCGACAAGCTGGAGTCGATTCCGGGATTCCGCACCGCTCTTTCGCTGTATGAATACAAAGCCGTCATTCGTCAAGTCGGCGCCGTCCTGATCGGCCAGACCAACGAGATTGTGCCCGCCGACAAAAAGATGTACGCGCTTCGCGATGTCACCGCCACTGTCGAGTGCATTCCCCTGATCGCCGGGAGCATCATGAGCAAGAAACTGGCAGAAGGGATCGACGCCCTCGTGCTTGACGTGAAAACGGGACGCGGGGCCTTTATGCAGTCCTATGAGAAGTCACTCGAATTGGCTCAGACGCTCGTGCGCATCGGGACCGGGTTTGGAAAAGAGACGGTAGCTTTCATCACGGATATGAGTCAGCCGCTCGGTACGACGATCGGCAACTGGCTCGAGGTTGTCGAATCTGTGGAGTGTTTGAAGGGAATACGAGGAGTGGCGGACGGGTCGAGCGACCTGATGGAGGTGACCCATGTGCTTTCCGGCGCTATGTTGATGCTGGGGAAGAAGGCGAAGACGATCGCAGACGGGGTGGCACTTTCCCGCGCCAGTATCGAAAACGGCTCGGCCTATCGCAAGTTCCTCGAAATCACGGCGACCCAAGGGGGAGATCCTGCGGCACTCGAAAACCTCGAGTTGTATCCATTGTCCAACTATTGTATCGAGGTCAAAACAATGGAATCGGGGTACGTGGGCGAGATAGATTCGCTGGAGCTTGGTCTCACAAGCATCACGCTTGGAGCCGGCCGGGAACAAATTGATGACGTGATCGATCCAAAAGCCGGTATCGTGCTTTCGAAAAAGGTGGGTGACCGTGTCGACGGAGGAGAGACGCTTGCCGTATTCCACACCGACCGCGAGGCCGTACTCGAACAAACCCGCGATCGGATACGAAACGCATTTCACATTCAGTCAGCCCCTCCGCGTCTCAAACCCCTTATTCTGAGTTATGTAGAAAAAGGGGGCGTCAAGACATGGATGTAGAGACCTTCCCCGCCATTCCCTGCGCCAGGACCTCAACGACCTTTTCGTGAATCAATCCGTTTGTCATCAGGACCTGTTTGTTGTAAATCGAGGACGGCTTCCCGCTCAAATCGGTGAATCGGCCTCCCGCCTCCTGAATAAGCAGTACCCCCGCGGCCATATCCCATGGGCTTAAGAAGACCTCCCAGAATCCATCAAACCTGCCACACGCCACATAGCACAGATCCACTGCCGCGGATCCAAGACGTCTGATCCCTTGCGCCTTCATCAGCATGTTCACGAAATGCTGCACAGCATTATCGGGGTTGTCCTTGATGGTGTAGGGAAATCCCGTCACCATCATACTCTCAATCAGAGTATCAACACGGGAAACATGGATCGGTTTCTTGTTGAGGAACGCCCCTTTTCCCTTCTCCGCCGTGAAGAGCTCATCGAGGTTCGGTTCGTATACCACACCGGCAACGACCACTCCCTTCACCTCGACAGCAATAGACACCGAAAAGAGCGGCATCCCGTGCGTGAAGTTTAACGTACCGTCAAGCGGATCAATGATCCACCGAACCTCCGATTGCTTGTTATGGCTCCCCGATTCCTCAGCAAGAAAGTCGTGATCAGGGTATTTCGCCTTGATCTTGTTGATGATGATCTCTTCCGCCTTCTTGTCGATCTGGGTTACGAGGTTGGTCTCCTGGCCAAATTTACTTTCGACCTCAAGTACTTTTCCAACGCTTTCCTTCAGGTATTTTCCGGCTTCAAGTGCAGCTTCGATGGCAAGTTGAATCATGGGTATCTCCTTTCGTGCTTGGAAGATACGGAAAAACCAGATTGCTCTCCATACGTCTTTCGAGGATTGTCCGGAGACGTCGGGGCGGAGCTCGCGCCGGCGAGTTCATGTGAATCTGACGCAAACTGAGCGAAGTCACGACATTCCTCCATAGGGACGAAGGATGTACCGAGCCTGGTAGAGTCTTCGACTGCGGCTTGACAAGAAACGTCAAGCCTGCGCTCAGACTGACGAGGTTCTTCTATGGACGCGCCGAAAGAACCATCATTTTGAGTCGATTGAAATGCACTCCAAAAATCTGTAAGTTATTCTGACTTCCAGCGGAGATTCTCATGCTCAACCGTCTTTTCTTCACTGCTGCCGTTGCTTTTTTGGCCCTCTGTTCGCTTTCTGGCTGCAGCCGCATACCCAACGACAAACCCGTCACGGTTACGGAACTGGCCATTGAGGTCAAGGGCACTTCACGCGAAGTCGCGTTCACGAACAAACAGGCCGGATTCTTCTACACGGAAACGAACGCCGCTCACCGCAACTCCTGGCAGGGATGGAATGTGATGGCCAAGGAAATCCTGGAGGACTACGACATTATCGACGGCGAGCAGATTCTCCGGAAAGCGGATGCCTCCGGCACCACGGTGTACCCGCACCAGCTCGTCCGTCAGTATCCTTCAGAGACACGGGAAACAATGACGTTGCTCGACTCTGTGGACGCGTTTGTTGTTCAGCTTCAAGACCTCAAAGGGGTGGGCCTGAGAGTGCGTCCTCTCTTCAAAGACGGCGACCGCCATGAGGACTTTGTCGTCAAATTCAGAGACAGCGTTCTTCTTATCGCTCATCAGCGCCATCTCAGACGCACTGCGGCCGAAAACTACCCGGTCTGGGTCGGGATCTCGCTCGGATCCAACGCTCCTTCCACCTTGCTGGTTTCAGAAGGTGAGACACCGGGCCTGAGTTTCTCACCCGCCGGTTTGTCGTGCTCCCCATCTCCAAAAAACGCGGCAATCGTCTTCGCAGCAGGTGATACCGAAGAAGAGACGATCGTTCTGACCCGGTCGATATCCGCGAACTGTGAAACATACGTCTCGGGACGGCGTCAACGAATGGAATCTGTCCTGAACCGGTCGTTCCTCCGCACAGACAATCAGCGTTTCGACAAGGCATTCCATTGGGCCCTGCTTTCGATGGATGCGCTTGTCATGAACCAGATCAAAAAAGGAATTTTCGCCGGGCTCCCCTGGTTTGACAACTACTGGGGAAGAGACTCCTTCATTGCGCTCCCGGGGGCCACGCTCGTCACTGGCAATTTCTCAGAGGCGAAGGAGATCCTTCGGTCATTTGCCGACTGGCAGGAAAAAAATCCAAAGAGCCCGAACTACGGGCGAGTTCCGAACCTTGTCACCACGGGCTCCATCGCATATAATACGACCGACGGCACGCCACGCTTTGTCATTGCCCTCGATGAGTACTTCAGATATTCCGGAGATACTGCCTTTGTCAAGGATCTGTATCCTGTCGTTAAGCGATCAATTGAAGGTTCACTGGCATTTCACGTTGATGAGCACGGATTTCTGAAACATGGCGATGCCGAATCCTGGATGGACGCAGCAGGGCCAGCCGGACCCTGGAGCCCTCGCGGCACCAGAGCCAATGATGTCCAGGCATTGTGGTTCCGTCAACTTCAGTGCGGAGCTGCGCTTGCAAGAGTCGCGGACGATGAACAGAGCATAGTCCTGTGGGAGAGGATTGCGACGGCCGTCCGGGCAAACTTCAACAAGTTCTTTCTCATTGCGGCAGACACGTCGCTCGCGGACCATCTCAATGCAGACGGGACGCCGGACCGGGAAGTCCGCCCGAACGCGTTGTTTGCCCTCGACATGATCGGCAGCGAAGCGACACGATTCAGACTTTTCAAGACAATCACAGATCGGCTCGTCTATCCTCATGGCATCGCTTCACTTTCTCAGGACGATCCGAACTTCCACCCCTACCATCATTATGAACCCTACTACGTGCAGGATGCTGCTTATCATAACGGCATTGTATGGACCTGGCTGGCCGGCACGTGGATCGATGCCGCTGTCTCTTATCGCCTCCCCGATCTTGCGTTCAAAGTGACGGACAACATGGTGCACCAGATCCTCGATCGCGGAGCAGTGGGAACACTCTCCGAGCTGCTCGATGCGGCTCCTCGTCCGGGCGAGCAAGAACCCCGGCTCTCAGGGACTTTCAGCCAGGCTTGGAGCCTCTCCGAGTTCCTGCGTGTCGTGTATCAGGACTATCTTGGCATCCGTGTAGACGCTCCCGGCCATCGCCTGGTTCTTTCTCCACGATTCCCCGCGGCTCTGCAAACCGCGCGGACATCTGTCATGATCGGCCATGCTCACGTCACCATTTCGTACAACGTGACAAACGACCGGATTGAGGCGATTCTTGAATCTGCTGATGCGACAGATTCGATAGCTGTCGACCTCGATGGCGTAGTAAAGGGTGACCAGAAACAGATTTCGTTCTCTCTTCCTCCTCACCGGATCATGAAGTTGGCCCTCTCCGGCAAGGAAGCAACCTGTTCGATCGATGGTGTATGCCGGAATCTGGAGCCGGTCACAAAACCTGAACCACAGGTTAAGCTGGAAGGAATCACGCTGGCGACTCCTGCTATCCGGCCTGGTCTGCAATCACTCAAGGGACCGTCACATCGGTTGCTCTCGAATGCAGAAGCCACATCGCCAAGTGCAACAGCTGCGGTTCTCTACGATGTCCAGGATCCGGAGGGGGACGACAACGGAAACGGAAGCTACACGTATCCTCTGACGCCGCTCTTGAAACCGGGAAGTCTTGATATTACCCATTTCACGGTCTCCGCTGACGCGAAGTTCGCCCATTTCAGACTGCGATTTCGTGATCTCTCAAATCCCGGCTGGCATCCTGAGTACGGATTTCAGCTCACCTACGCGGCTATTGCCATCGACAAGGACAACAGACCGGGCTCTGGCGGCAGGGCGATCGGAATGAACTCCAACGTCTCACTCGATCCACAATACGCGTACGAGACGATTCTCTATATCGGCGGCGGTGTCAGAATTGCAGATTCACAAGGAACCATCCTCGCGGAGTACATACCCGTCGCAGGCGATGAGAAGAATCCGATCGGAAACACGTTGACCAAAGAGATAGCATTTTCGATTCCGGTGGACCTGTTGGGCAAACCTGACAGGACATGGCGATACACAGTCCTCGTCGGATGCCAGGATGACCATGGAGGGGCCGGAATTGGCGATTTTCGAGCCGTAGAATCAGCAGCAAAAGAATGGGCTGGCGGAGGCAGGAAAAAGAACTCAGATTCTAATGTTTACGATGTGATCTTTCCGTTAATTAGGTAACAGAATAAAGCGACTACAACATCTTCCCGGAGGAGAAAACAAGCTTTACCGAAATTCTGGAAGACCCCGTTCTGGACCCGCACATTAATCTCAAAAACCGGAGGAGGCACGTATGATATTCCTATTTAGTCTTTTGGTAGCAATCGGTTCATTCATAGCCTGGCAATCTGCCCGCAAGAGCTCATCCGGCAACGCTATGGCCCGCGGATCGTCTGCAATTTTCGGAGCCGCTGCACTCCTGTTCCTCGTTCTCGCCCTAAGCCAGACGTTTACTGTCGTCCCGGCAGGCAGCGTGGGCGTCGTCGATTTCTTCGGGTCCGTTTCCGACCTGACGCTCAAAGCCGGCATCAATATGATCAATCCGCTGGCGAAGGTCGTGAAATTCAGTGTGAAGACCGAGGAGATCAAGGAAGCCATGGATGTGCCATCGAAGGAGGGGCTGACCGTCAAGTTGGAGCTGAGCGCACTCTTTCATCTCAACCCCGAGAAGGCAGCAGAAGTGTACAAGACCATCGGCGAGAACTACATACAGATCATCCTCGAGCCGCAATTTCGTTCCGTTGCACGCGGTGTGACGTCGGGATATGATGCGCGTGCGCTCTATACTTCCGAGCGCGAAGTCATTTCCCAGATCATTCAGAAAGATCTGGAAAAGCTCGTGGAGCCGCGGGGAATCACGATCGAAGCGACCCCCTTGCGGCAGGTTGGCTTGCCGGCCGGACTGACAGAATCGATCACCGAGAAGCTGCGCGCAGAACAGGAGAGCCAGCGCATGCAGTTCGTCCTGACGAAGGAAAAACAGGAAGCTGAGCGGAAGAGAATTGAAGCCCAGGGAATTTCCGACTTCCAGAACATCGTTGCCCGCGGCATCAGCGATCAATTGCTCAGATGGAAGGGTATTGAGGCCACCGAGAAGTTGGCAACGTCCACCAATGCGAAGATCGTTATCATCGGAGCCGGGAAAGACGGCTTGCCGCTGATACTCGACACAAAGTAGGTCTGAAGCAATCTCAGAAGAAGCCGTGCATCGTTGAGGTGCGCGGCTTTTTTTTGTACGAACTTTTGCGGTGATCGTGGTGTTCCATGAGAAGACACGATTCCATCACTCTTCATCATCTCCATAAACTCAAAGGACATTCAATGAAAATCGGAATTCTTGGTTCCGGCGGCGTCGGTCAGGCACTCGGAAAAGGCTTCGCCGATCTGGGCCATGATGTGAAAATCGGGACAAGGGATCCCGGTCAGGACAAGATCAAAACCTGGGTTGGAAAAACAGGCCCGAAGGCATCCGCGGGGACCTATGCAGAGGCGGCGTCCTTCGGCGAGCTTCTTGTGTTGGCGAGCCCGTGGTCTGGAACGGAAAATGCGATCAAGTTGTCAGAAAAGAAGAACTTCAGCGACAAGGTCGTCATCGATGTTACAAACCCGCTCGATTTCTCCAGCGGTTCTTCGCCCAAACTCGCGTTGGGGCACACGGACTCGGGGGGCGAGCAGGTTCAGCGGTGGATTCCGGAGGCGCACGTCGTAAAAGCTTTCAACATCATCGGGGCTCCGTTCATGGTTAACCCGCAGTTCGATGGCGGCCCGCCGGACATGTTCATCTGCGGCAACGACGAGAAAGCCAAGCAGAAAGTGACCGACATCCTGACGGCATTCAAGTGGTCGACGGTTGACATCGGGGGGATTGAAGGCTCACGTTTCCTCGAGCCGATGGCCATGGCCTGGGTGCTCTATGGGTTCAAGACCAACACATGGTCTCACGCGTTTAAACTACTACGAAAGTAGAACGCTACGCACTATAGAACCCGGCTCCGGCCGGGTTCTTCGTTTTCTGGATCTTCCCCACTCCCGTGGTGTTCTCCGAAGGACAATCTGTCAAAGAGGACCCATGTCCGAAAGTTGAGCCTGCCCGCCGGACATGGGTCAACTACAGCAGATTACCTGTCGAAGAACCATTCTGTGGTCGAAATGAATTTCGACCTACAAACCACACGGATAGCGATAGCGCCAGCCCGGGATACATCGGCTCGATGCCCAACCAGTACGAAGGCGCACCATCGACGAGGTGAAACTGCCCGCAGATGAGCCAGGCGCTCGAGGTGCCCCAACCCAGCAGCATTGCCCAGAACCCATACCTTGGCGGAATGCGGAGCGGCTTGAAATAGCTCGCCATAAGAGGGACGAGCAGCCCGGGCACAATTGCAGTTCCTATCGCATACCATATCTTGACCACAGATGGTACCATTAATGCCAGAATGATCGAGAAGACGGCTGATATGATCAGTCCTAGCTTTGTCCACCTGCGAACCATTGCGTCACGTGATTCCGCGCTCCGGGTTGTTCCTGATCGACCCACGATATCCCGGCCGATCGTCGAAGCAGAGATGAACATGAGACTGCTCAATGTCGACATGATTGTCGCAAGCATCCCGATATAGAAGAGCCCTTTTGCAATCGGCGGCAAGGTCAACTCGGCCAACATCGGGTAGGAGAAGGCAGGATTGGGCAAGTCGGGGAGAGCGGCACGGGCGTAGAGGCCGGCCATGCTCGTCATGAAATCAAAGAAGAACCAGAACGGTATGGAAATGAGTATTCCCCGTTGTGCGGTCTTCCCGTCTTTCGCGGCATAGCAGCGCTGATGGAAAGCGGGATCCACGAGCGTCCAGAGAGCGATGAAGAACCAGACAGCAATGAACTGCCAGCTGTTTCCCCCGTGCCACGTGAGGTGAAGCGGAGGAACATGTGTCACGATGTATTCCCATCCCCCGAGCTTGAAATACGCGAACGGCAATATCATCGCGAATCCAAGGAACATCAACACGAACTCAAGTGCATTTGCCCAGACGTCAGATCTGAATCCACCCCAGTAGAGATAACAGATCGTGAGCGTGGTCGTGACAGTGACGCTCGTAACCATGTCCAGGCCGAAGACGAGCTGGATCAGGATGCCAACCATCAACACATACGCCGCCGGTGTAATCAGGAAGAAGGTGAGCACACCGCCGAGGAGCGCGGTTCTCTTGTCGTACGAGGCTTCAAGTTGGTCGGGGATTGTCAGGTGATTTGTTGCCCGGATTCGTTTCGCAAGCAGCAAGGCAAACAGAAGAGCGAAGACGTAATACGGAGCACCGAAGACGACCCAGTTCGAGATCCCGTACTTGTATGAAAATTCCCCCACACCGAGTATTCCGCCATACCAGGTCGAGACCAGCGTGGCTACAAACATCGGCAGTGTGAGTGTTCGCCCGGCGAGAAAGAAATCCTCAGTCTCGTTTCTTGAACGACGAGCGGCCCGGAATCCGACGAAGACGACGGCAAGAAAATAGAGAAGTATGAGGAGCGTGTCGATGAGGCCGAAGTGGACCATCTGGGATGGCTGAGTTCAGGAGAAGAGTTCAAAAAGGAGCAGGTGCCCTTTTTTGACTTTGATGCTCACCGGGGAATGGTCGACGACATTGCTGGTTCCTTCACGAACTCCGATCTCAAGCGTTTCGCCATCCAGCGAATACCTGAGTCCTTTCGTGACGATCCCCTCACACCGACTCAGCGGTATGAGAGAAATGACATCCCCTTTTTTTGCGTCAAACGTCAGATCGCGGCCAACATACGAAATCTCTCCGAGGTCATCAACGAAACGGATGATAGCGTCCGGGTAGTACTTGGCCAGCACACCCAGGTTTCCAACAGAATGGTCTACTCTCTTGCCTGTCGCCCCAACAACTGTCATGTGGTCAGATTTCGCATTGATGGCCCAGAGAATAGCCTTTTCCAGGTCGGTTGTCTGATCGTCCCGGTCCTCGAAGGTTGGCACCTTGCGGAATTTCACGAGCGCTTCGGCGTGGATTGAATCCAGATCCCCGACGATCACGTCGGGCGTAATTCCTGCTTTCAATGCAATGTTGGCCCCTCCGTCTGCACATATGACGATATTCGACTCCCGGGCGAGGCTTAGCAAGCGTTGCTTCTTCGGCGGTTCGCCGTATGCAATTACGAGGGCACGTTTCGCCATACATCCATCAGATTGTGAGCGACGGTATTTCCCTGCGTTTTCAAATTACAAATCAAATTTCAGAGAGGCAAAGTAGTTGCGTTCAGCCGCGGGATAGAACTCCCCTCCTTCACCATTGGCCGCATACATCCTGTTGAAAAGATTGTTCGCCTGGGCGCTTATTTCAACGGACTGCACGACCGGTACGAGCCTGAGCCTGTAGGTAAGCGACGCGTGCACAACGGTGTATGCGCTGATTGTACGACCAGGATCTGTTCTACCCTTCGAGGAGCTTTGGAAGTTGTCAGAATAGAATTCCCCGACGTGCTGTATCGAAAGAGACGCGACAAGCCCACCGGTTCGGTACGTCGCTCTTGCGTTCGCAAGGAAGTCGGGAAATCCGGCGATGTTGTTTCCATCAAGAGAAACACGCGTTGAACCGTTGAACACAGAGTACTTCTCCAACCGATTCCTGCTCCACGTAGCGTTCGCCTGTACCTCCAACCCTTCCACGAACCTCGTCACGGCAGTCAGTTCAATTCCCTGGTGAAGGGTCCGGTCTGCATTCCCGGTGACAGGGATTCCAAACCGATCGAGCTGACCCTGCTTGATGATCTCATCGTCGAAACTCATATAGAAGAGGCTCGCCGTCACGTGGAGTTGTTCCGCAGTGTACCCGCTTCCGAGTTCGACATCGACAAGAGCTTCCGGTCTGACGAGGGGACTCGAAAAATCATAAGCGCCGGACGCCTGAGTCCTGAATTGCGGAGTGACCGGGCCCCAGGATTGCGGCGTACTCGCCTCCGCAGCATCGTACAGGTTCTTCAGCCGCGGCTCCCGCGAAGTTCGGGAGATCTGCGTGTAGATATTCAACTTCTCGCTGATATTGTAGTTCAGTCCAGCGCGCGGATTGAGGAACCGATACGGAACTGAAAAATCCGTATTCAGATATTTTTCATCGTGAAAACGGTACCGGCTGTCGGCATACTGCAAGTCGAGCTGCAGAGTCAGATCGGGACGAAGCTCGTAGAGTTCGTGGACATACAGAGAAATCATGTCCTTTCCACCCTGATACTCATAGTAGTGATAGTCAGGAGTGATCCCCGCCGGAAGGCTTTCTCCCCAGCGGAGTGCGCCCCAGTGCGTTGACCGGTGAATACGGAACTCGGCACCGACTGTCACCTCTCCGCCGTCATGCCGGATGCTCGCTCGCGGCAGCCAGCCGTATTGTCTATTCCCCACCCAGGCGCGTATCAGGGCGTTGGGGATGTACAATTCGTCAGGATCACCGGAAACCGCGAATCCGTTTCTCGGAGTAATGCGAAAATACGAATATGGAGCCCACGATCCGTCGTAGTCAAAGAAGCCGTCACCGGTGACGAGAAACAGGGCGTTGTTCACCGTGATGTGTTCCGAGGGGCGCCATTCGTGCAGAAGTTCATAGTGTGGCTGGCTGAAATTCTCGATTTCTTCCGCGCGCCGAATCGGATTCTGCCGCCTCTTTTGTGAGTCCGAAGAGTACGCGTCCTCCCGGGCTATGCCATAGTATGCAAGATGATCTGCGACCGGTCCGCCGTAGAAGTTCAACTGTGTCGTCATCGTTTCGTCGTACCGGGTCGCCCCCAGAAAATAGCTTGAAAAATCTGTCCAGGAGTTCATACGGTATCCGTCGCTCAGGATGCGTGACAGCCGGCCGTAGAACTGGTATTTCTCCCCCACGAGCCCCGAATTGACCGAGACAGAGTATCTCCGTGTATTGTATGACCCAAATCCCGTGTAGACAGAAATGCCGGGTGTTCTTGAGTAACTCGAGGTGATGAGGTTGACCGATCCTCCGATGGCGGGGGGACCGTAGAACGCGCTGCCTGCTCCGCGTTGGACCTGGATATCCTGGAGGTTCGCGGCAAGGTCGGGGAAATCCAGCCAGTACACGTCATGATCTTCCGGATCATTCTGCGGAATGCCATTGACCATCACTGAGATGCGTCGCTGATCGAAGCCGCGGATGCTGAGGTAGTTGTACCCGATACCGTTTCCGCTTTCCGAGTAGAAGGTTGTGGATGGGAGTTCGGAAAGAAGCAACGGAATATCCTGAGTCGAATAGCGCTCCGTGAGATCACGGGGGCTCAACGTTGAAAAAGCAACCGGGCTGGAGCGCTCCCGGGCGCGTGTTGCCGAAACCACAATCGATTGCCCCGGGAGTACCGTTTGGACGAGCGACACGTCAAGAGTTGATGTTTCGCCCTGGCGCACCGCGACCAGCAGTGTTTGCGGCGAATACCCGATGAAGCTGACTCTCACGGTGTAGGAACCGGCCGGGATTCGAGGCAGCCGAAAAGAACCGTCCTTGCCAGCGCTCACGCCCGCATTTGTTCCCTGAAGCAGAATGTTCGCTGCCTCGAGCGGTCTCAGCGTTTCCGCATCGCGCACCAAGCCTTGAATTGTTCCAGTCTCCTGTCCAATGGCACACGCATGTGCCAATGCCAGTGCAACCAGAACCATTCGGTATTGCATACGAGTCCCCGCAAAAAAAAAGCCATTTTCCATTCGAGAGCAAGAATGGAAAACGGCCGCCGTAGAAGAAACCAGTTTCCCGTTTTCCTTCGCTGGTATTACCCAGTTCAGGTTCGGAGGGTCTGCTCTCAGCGTCCGGCCCCGATGACTTGAGACGGGATGCACCCCTAACGGAACGTACAATATCACTGTTGGAAAAGAACTGCTTCAATATACATGCTCTCGTAGAACTTGTCAAGCAGGCGGAATTGAATCTGCCTGAACTCCTTGCCTGCCAGCTATTTTTTGTCTATTTTCTTCAGCACGAGTAAACGCGATCTGTCGAACCATCCCGAGCAGACTGTTCCTTCTATGAATCTGTCAGTTGAGAACCTTCAATTTCGTTATCCCGGCGTCCCGGTTCTCCGCGATATCTCCTTCAATGTCCCGGCTGGCGATTTCCTCAGCTTGCTGGGCCCCAATGGCTCTGGAAAATCAACGCTTCTTCGCCTGCTCGATCGAATCCTCCTTCCCCAGGGGGGGAGTATCACTCTCGACGGCCGGCCTCTAGCGTCGTTCAATCGTCGTGATCTCGCGAGAATCATGGCGTATGTTCCTCAGGACACGCTCTGGGTGTTTCCTTACACAGTCCTCGAAGTTGTGCTCATGGGCCGCTCACCACATGTTGCCCGGTCAGGATTTGAGAATCAACATGACCTGGACGTTGCATGGGAAATGATGCGGCTCACCGACATCGATCATCTGGCCGACAAGCTCATCACTGCTATTTCAGGGGGTGAACGACAGCGTGTGTTGATTGCACGTGCACTCAGCCAGCAGCCGGAAATTCTTCTGCTTGACGAGCCGAACGCACATCTCGACATCAACCACCAGGTCGAGATCTTTCAGATCCTGCAGGAACAAAATGAACAGCACCACCTGACCATCATTTCCGTTTCGCACGATCTTAATCTCGCTGCGGCATTCAGCAAACGAACGCTGCTGCTCGGCCAACCGGACGCCGGCGGATCAGGCATCTTCGCAATCGGCGAACCGCGCGAAGTCCTGACCGAATTGAACATTGAACTGGTTTATCGAACCCCTGTGCTTGTTGATCTTGTCCCTTCTTCTTCGGCGCTCCGGATTTCATTGCTGCCGATGGCCTCCCGAAGGGTTTCCAGACAGGCGAAGATCTAAATAGTCCACAAGAAAGCAAAGAATAAAGGAACACTGTCTCTCCCGGATCGAGCAACCTATGTCCACCCGACGCCGACAAATACGTGAGAAAGTCCTGCAGGGATTGTATGCTCATGAGCTTTCCCAAGAGCCGGTCGAGCTGATTCTGGAGACCATCGTTGGCGGCCTCAAGAAGGAACCTGATCTGTTTGACGCTGCGAAGATCCTGTTCCTCAAGGTGCTTGCGACGAAGGACGAAATTGACAAGCTCATCATGAGCCGCGTGGCCAACTGGGAATTCAGCCGCATCGCTGTAATCGACAGGATTATCCTCAGGATCAGCATCTGCGAACTCCTGTACTTCGATGACATCCCGCCGAAAGTTTCCATCAATGAGGCGATCGAAATCGCGCGACGGTACAGCACTGAGAAAAGTGACAAATTCGTCAACGGCGTCCTGGATTCGATACTGGACGACCTGAAGAAGTCAGGCCGGATGAGGAAAACCGGGCGCGGACTTCTCGAGACTTCATCAAAGACAAAACCTGCACACTAGACGGCTGCGATGTCCATTTCTCCCGTTTCGGACTCCGGGTTGAAGACTCCTCACTATTCACGTCCCAGGATTTTTGCCTGGACGTTGTTTGATTTTGGGAACACGGCGTATTCCGTCATCATCGTTACCGTTATCTATTCGACCTACTTCACGAGTCAGGTTGCCGGGGGCAACGAACTGCTGTGGGGTCTTACCGTCAGCCTCTCCATGATTCTTGCTGCGGCGATTGCGCCGCCCCTCGGCGTGGCGGCTGATTTTCTTCGGAACAAGAAGCAGTTTCTCCTCCTCTTCACTCTCGCGTGTGTCGTCAGCACCGCGTTGATGTTCTTCGTCAAGCCCGGGATGATTCTTCTCGGCATGGTTCTCTTCATCATCGCCAACGTGGGGTTCGAGGGGGGGATTGTTTTCTACGACGCATTTCTGCCCAGTATCACGTCACGCCGCTCGTACGGCCGAGTGTCCGGGTATGGATTTGCGATGGGCTACCTGGGAGCGCTCGTGGTTCTCTTCATCGTGAACCTCATGCTTCCGGACGCTCTCGATCCCGATTATTTGTTCTATGTTCGTCTGTCCTTTGTCACTGCGGCGGCGTTTTTCTTCCTGTTCTCGCTCCCGATGTTCATCTGGGTGCCTGAACCTTTCGTCAAGGGGGAGAAACCTCCCGCCATCATTCGTACCGGATTTCGTCAGGCTGCACAGACATTTCGCGAGCTCTTCATCGAACGGAAACATCCATCAATCGCGCGTTTCCTCATCGCCTTCTTTCTCTACAACGACGCCATTCTGACCATCATCGCATTCGCTGCAATCTTTGCAAAGAAGATGCTCTCTATGAGCGACAAAGACACCATCGTCTTCTTCGCCATCGTTCAGACGAGCGCAGTGATCGGTTCATTTCTCTTTGGTTTCCTGACAGACAAATTCGGCCCGAAGAAAACGATCTCGGTAACACTCGTCCTCTGGATTATTATTACTGTCGGAGCCTATTTCGTGACTACGGTCTCCGCGTTTTACATCGTGGCACTCGGCGCCGGCGCAGCCATAGGTTCATCACAATCAGCCAGCAGAAGCCTCATGGCACTCCTGACACCGAAAGAGCGGGAGGCGGAGTTCTTCGGATTCTACGATGGCCTTTGCGGCAAGGCATCCGCTGTTGTGGGCCCCTTTGTGTATGGTGTCATTGCCCGCTTGACAGACCAGCGCGTCGCGGTGCTGTTCATCAGCCTCTTCTTTATTGCCGGACTTGTTCTGCTCCAGGGAGTTTCCGAACCTGAGCGGAAGAACGCCTTTTCTTCCTAACCGGGAGGACCATACCATGAAAGCCATGTTCACATCCGCCATTGTGCTTCTGATACTCTTCACCGGTTGCACACGGGAAAAGAGCGAGACAAGCACACGCGGGAACCTGCATGTCCTTGTGCCGGAGTCGACCGTCCCGGCGGCCCTCGATGAGATCAGAGAGTTTCTCAACCAGCATGCAAGCGACGGAGCGAAGATCGAGTACCAGATTGTATCATCCGGACATGCTCTTCAGCGCCTCGGGCGCGACTCCATACGCTTCGTGTTTTCCACCCGGCCAATGACTGCAACCGAACGACAACAGCTCCCTCAGACTGAAGGCTTCGAGTTGAGTGAAGTACTGATCGCGTATGACGCTGTTGCTGTCGTGGTACACGAGAAGAACCTCGTCACCAAAGTGACAACCACGGAGCTGACGAAGATACTTTCCGGCGAGTTTAATCGATGGGAGCAGCTGTCGAAGGCAGGTGCGATGAGGGGGACCATTGAACTTGTTCTGCAGGACTCTTCCGACATCACCTCGTTTGCAGACGCCCGCATCCTTCAGGGCCAGCCCCTGCGAAAAGGCGCACGGCTGACAAGTTCGAGCATGGCGACCCTTCAACTGGTCGCCGCGCAGCCGCTTGCCGTTGGTCTTGTCGGTATCACGTGGGTTGACTCAGCCCGCGTCGCAGCCAAGATTCTCGATATTGCCGAGACCCGGCAGGCAGGAGACACCACATTTCGTGTTCCAACCGAAGCATTCGGGAAATTCTACTCCCCCCATCCGGCAAACATCCATCGTTCGTACTATCCACTGAAGCGGGCGAACTACGCATACTGGTACGCCCCGCTGGGAAGCCTCGCCTCGGGATTCGGGTCTTTTGTTTCACATGCAGACGGTCAACGGCTGTTCCTGAAGAGAAACCTCGTGCCGGGGACTCAGCGAATCAAACTGAGGGGGGTTGAATAGGCGAGACGCAGACGGAATGATGCAACCGAAGGCAAAAAAAGGGGCTGTCCCAAAAGTACTTTCGACCTCTTCGAGTAAGTCAAGATTTCTTTAGTTTCGGAGATTTCAGGATCCTCAACGTGGTCGAAATAGCATTTCGACCCACATTTGGGACAGCCCTTTTCTATTGCGGTGATGAGATCTCTCAGAATTCCGGACCGAGGGAGAAATACCACATTGGCTCCGAGAATCCTGATCCGTTGTAGCTCCACGCGCAATCGATCCGGAGCGGGAATCCGAAAAAGAAGAACCGGGCACCGAAGCCGGTGCCGATGAGCAGGTCCTTGCGCTGAACTCCGTCCGGTGTCGATTGAAATGCGCGCCACGACTTCGTATTGCTCCAGGCCGATCCAACGTCCACAAAAGCGGCACCCAGCATGTTCTGGAAGCCGATCGGAAGCGCCCCAAAGATCAAATAGCGAACGAGCGGAAAGCGCAACTCAAGGTTTGCCACACCAAACCGGGTCCCGTTCAGCGCATTGTAATCGAACCCCCGCACGGGGAGAACCGGGGTCAAGAACGCGTAGTCCTCAACATTCACAATTGGTACCTGCCCCCCCTGATCGAACCGTCGGTTGATCCAACCTTCCGTCCCGCCAATGAAAAACGCCTGACGATCCTTGCCGTAGCTCGCACCCCCCGCAAGCCTGTACACAAAGAGAAGCTCTTTGCCAAGCTTGTTGTAGCTCCGGTAGTCGAATGTAAAGGTCTGAACATCCAACGCCTCGTCGCTGATTTTCGCACTTCCATAGACTGTCGCATGGAACCTGGACCCGTTGTTGGGAGCAAACCATCCGCCCTGCCAGATCGAATTGTCATTGACATAGCTCAACGACGGCATGATTAATGACCGTATCTGGGATGGTTCCGTAGGGTCGTCAAGGTTGTCCCGCGAGAGATTCAGCCAGTTGACGGAAAGATCGAGCCTGTTGAACCGATCGAGAGGATATGATGCAACCCCGCCCACCGCCCACGAGCGGAAACGATAGAGGAACACATTCCCATACTGATCATCAAGGTACAGGAACCGCGCCGTGTGGAAGCCCTGGAACCCATAGTCGATGCGGTTTGGCAGATAGAGATAGGTCAATCCGTAGTCGCTGTTCTTCAGGTCGAGCAGCAGGTTCGTCTGGAGGACAATCTGATGATCGCCGAGCATGTCACTGAAGGCGAAGACCGTTTGTCCTTCGATGCCGTAGAATGTACTGTAGCCGGCGGTTCCATAGACGAGATCGGGCGTGAAGTTGAGCTTGTACTTTCGCGGCACATAGTTGCCCTCCGCATCCCGGTTGTTGGCAATCTCAAGCCGCATTGCCGGCTTTGCAGACACAATCGTGTCGCGCATTGTCTCCGGCGAGAATACATAGTTTTTGAGGTCAACCTTCGAGTTTGCCTGATACTTCGTTGGTTCCTGTGTCGTGTCCTGCACGATGACGATGTTGTCACGGATCGCGACTGTGTCCTTCGGCGTGGCAGTGGCGAAAACCTCGTGAGGTTTTTCCGCGCGCGGAAGTTCAAGTTTCCGTTTGATGAATTCCGTTGGTTCCAGCTCCGCCACACTGAGCTTGCGTTCCAATGGCGAACGCATCAGGAACACATCGAACCCGGCCTGATGCAGCGACGAGAAGACAAGCTTAGAGCCGTCATGCGAAAGTGTCAACTGGTAGATGCCCGACAGCGAGTTTGTGATCGGCCGGTCGGTTCCCGTTTCAAGGTTCCTCTCGTACACATTGTTGATGCCGCTCCGGTCCGAGATATAGAGCAGCTTCTTTCCGTCCGGCGAAACAACCGGCGACGTCTCATGAGAATTCGGCAGGTCAGTGATGCGTCGGATCACGCGAGTCTGGACATCGACGGCGTAGATATCAAGCTGGCTATAGTCGATCTGCGACATCTTTAATCCCGGCACGATCTTCCCGGGCGAAGTAAAATCGCGTCTGTCCGATGTGAAATAGACCGTCTTGCCGTCGGGGGAAAAAGCCGGGTCGAGATCCGTGAACACGTCCCCCGTGAGGTTGGTCAGTTTCTTTGTCCCGAACTCATACACATAAATGTCAGAACGGGGTCCCTTCATTCCCTGGAAGGCCAGCATCGTGCCGTCACTGGACCAGTTCACAGAAAAGATCCCGTCGAGCCCGAGCTCGAGCTTCTCTTTGCTTCCGGAGTTCACATCGACGATCGCAATGGCATCCGATCCACCGGCCTTGACACCGAAGGCGATTTTCTTGCCGTCCGGTGACCACGCGATTCCCGGTGTCAACAGGTGGAGTTCTTCAAAATCACTTGTCCGTTGACCGCTCACGACTTTGTCAAGGATCTGGCCGTCGATTGCGGACATGAGGAAGACATCGAAAAAGTCATTGCGGTCGGAAATGAACGCAATCTTGTCCCCCTGCGGCGAAATCGCCGGACTCGTATTGTAAAAGCTGCCGTCTTTCGTGTGGTCGGTGAGCCGGCGGGCAAAATCAGCCGCTTCTTCCCGCTTGGCGATGTCGGGCCAGTAGATGACCTTCTGCTCCTTCTGCCACCGCTCAGAAAGCTCTTTGAGCGTCAATCCGATGGTGCTTTTGAGCCCCTGCTCGACGCTCCGGGTGCTCTTCATGCGGTTCATGATTTCGCTGATCTTCTGCTCACCGTACTTGTTCGCAATGTAGTACCAAACAGACTGGCCGCCCCGATATGCGAAATAGCCGTTCAGAAAATCAATGGGGGGAAGATAGTTCTGAATCGTCGCATCGCGGATGAACATATCGGAGTTTGTTTCCCATTTCATCGACGCATACTCCGCGAATCCTTCGTTCATCCAGAGCGGAAGCTGGAATGGCGAACGGCTCGAGATGATGGACTGTATCGATCCGCCGTAGAACATGTCGTTCAGGACCGCATGCACCAGCTCATGGTGAATCACGTGCCGGAACTGACTGTAGTTGCCTTCGAACGGGATAACGACCCGATTCTTGAAGAGCTCTGTGACTCCCCCGATCCCCTCCTCCAGGTACTCATCAATGACATTCGTCTGCTGAAACTCGTTATGAGAGTTGTAGACCACCATGGGAATACGGTTGTTGATGTCGTACCGAAGAATCTTCCGGATGGATTCGTACGCATCCTCAGCCGCGTCCGCGGTGAACTCGGCGAGCTCATACCCGTTCTGGGAGTAGTAGATGTCGAAGTGGCTCGTCTGGATGTATTCCCATTGGAAATCCTTGTACTGCACCTTGTTCTTGCCGTACACGGAATTTTGGCTCACCGCCAGGCTCGACGCAATCAGCATCAGGGCACCAACAACTGCGATCCTTTTCATACACACTCCCACTGTGATACTCCGGTCTTTCAGATTGAATGGATTGTAGAGAACATCACCCCGAGATACAATTCAGCCCCCTTCTCTTCAACAACAGCAGCGGCTCTATCGGTTCCACCGGATTACCTGCGGCGCCTGCGTTGAGGGGGCGCCTCATCCTGTTCAGATCCGAGGATAGCGAAGTCTATCTCCCGTTCCTCGGGATTGACCCGTAGCACCTTCACCTGCACTGCGTCGCCAAGGCGGTACCGTTTCCCCGTCCTGCTTCCGATGAGAGCGTACTTTTTCTCGTCGTATTCATAGTAGTCATCATTGAGATCCCTGACATGGACGAGCCCTTCGACAAGGAGATCGGTGATTTCGATGAAGATGCCAAAACGCATCACGCCCGAGATGACCCCATGAAACTCGTCGCCGACGTGCCGCTTCATGAACTCCACCTGCATCACTTTCACCCCCGCCCGTTCTGCCTCCATCGCCACCCGCTCCATCGCCGACGATTGCTTCGCAATGAACGGCAGACGTTTCGCAATCTCATTCCGACGCTCGACCGACGCAGACCTGGCATAGTCTTTCAGGAGCCTGTGAATGACGAGATCCGGATAGCGACGAATCGGAGACGTAAAATGTGAATAGTACTCAAACCCGAGTCCATAGTGACCGATGTTCTGCTCGGAATAGATGGCTTTCGCCATCGCGCGCAACGCGACCTTGTTGATCACGTTTTCCACCTCGGTACCCTGAACCTGGTCAAGCAGTTTCTGCAAATCCTTCGACGGAACGCCGACATCGACACGGAGCTTGTACCCGAACGGCTCGACGAACGCCGCAAGCTCACGGATCCGGTCAGGATCGGGTGAATCATGAATACGATAAAGAAACGGCTTCCGATGGTCTTCCTTCTTCGCAAGGCCAATATGCCGGGCCACGACCTGGTTGGCCAGAAGCATGAATTCCTCCACCAACCGGTGGCTGCGCAATCGGGCTTTCTTGTGAATCTCCGAAGGTTTTCCCTCCGCGTCAAAATAGAACTTCGCTTCCGCCGTTTCGAAATCTATGCTTCCCTCCTTAAGCCTCTTCTTCGTCAACATCGTGCTGAGCTTCTGCATTGCATGCACCGACGCGAGCGTCTTTTCGTCTACTCCGGCGCCGGATGTCTGGCCTGCCGGGACATCGAGGAGCTTCTCGACTTCTTCATACGAAAACCGCCGCTTGCTCCGAATGATCGATTCGACGATGTCATAGTCCTTCACCGTCCCCTTCGCCGTGACGGTCATGAGGACAGAATACGTAAGCCGGTCCTCGTCTGGCCGAAGACTGCAGAGCATGTTGGACAAACGTTCGGGAATCATGGGGACCACCATATTCGGAAAGTATACGCTCGTTCCCCGCTTGAGCGCTTCACGGTCCACCTCACCCCCTTCTTTCACATAGAACGACACATCGGCGATGTGAACGCCCAAACGGCAATCACCTCCCGGAAGCTCGGTTAACGACACCGCGTCATCGAAATCCTTGGCGTCCTCCGGATCGATGGTGAAACACAATTCGCCTCGAAGATCGAGCCGCTCCATGATCTCCGAATCCGGAATCGCTGCCGGCAGGGACTCCGCCTCTCGCATGACCTCGGGCGGAAAATGAAGCGGGAGCTTGAACTCGCGGATAACTGACTTCAGCTCGGCGGATACCTCCCCCGCCTTTCCGAGGACCTCGACGACGCGTCCCTCGGGATTTAAATGACCGACTCCCCACTCCTCGATCTTGACGACGACCTTGTCGCCGGGTACCGCCTTGTTGAGAAACTCCTTGTCGACAAAAACATCGCGCGCGATCTTGCGGTCATCGGGTATGACGATGAAGAAGTTTTTGCTGCGCTCCAGTGTACCGACAAGTTCGGTTCTTCCGCGTTGAACGATCTTGATGACTTCACCTTCGCGCGGCTGTCCCTTCTCCAAGCGCTTGGACGACTGAGCGAACAGAGAAACCTCCACCGTGTCTCCGTGGACGGCCATACCCCTGTCTCGGGGAGCGATGGAAACGACATCGCCGCTCCCTTCCGCGAGCACAGTACCGAATCCCTGTTTCGTCATCTTGAAAATCCCCGCGACACTCTGGGGGATTTCAAAATGACCGAACCTTCCCCCTTTGATTCGCTTCACTTTGTTCGCATTCACCAGCACGCGAAGCGCCTCTTTGAATATCTGGTAGTCCTGCTGCGACTTGAAGCTGAGACGACGGGCAAGTTCTTTCGATTTGAAAGCCTCGTTTGGATACCGCGCCAGAAAGGCCAGGATTTTGTTCTCAACGGTTTCGATGATATGAGCCTCGGTTGATATGAGATTAGACGCTTGGGTACGTCAAATAGTTTGACAATCAGAAAATAATTCTGTACAGGAGCCGGACACCTTTTGATTCTCTGCGCTGGTCAACGGTTTCGATGCCCTGCACGGTCCGTTCGGCTTCCAGCACAAGATTACGCCATTTTTCGGAGCCCACGATGGCGCTCATGGGAAGCTGCATGCTGATATTCGTGTTGTTCAGATCGCTCAGGACCCGCCCCCCCAACCGGAACACGGCATCACCCAGTTCTCCTGTCAACCGCACATCGGCTGATTCCTGGAGCGTGCCACCCCCATAGTAGAGAACATCTACAGACCGGACAATACCGAATTCCTTGCGCAGAAGGTCGGTCAATGGACCAGAGAGAATTGATGAGGCGACTCCGCCCAACACTGATGATCCGGCGAGGGATAGTTTGTCCTGTTGCGTAAGTTCATCACGGAACGATCCGGTGACGAGGAACGCGATTGCATCTCCTTCCTTATCGGGCCTTTCCTTCATCAGGTTGCCAAGCTGATCATATTCAGCAAGCCCCATTTTCACTTTGGGTTGGTCCCTTGTGCCGGTGATGAAGACTTTGACGACGACTTTGGAGGATCCACTGGGACCCCTCGTACCAACTCCTTCATACGTTGCCACCACATCAAGCTCAGGGTTGACGGGATCGCCTGTGAAATTGACTCGCCCCGTCGCGTCCAGTTTCTTGAAGTTGTTATAGTACGACCTATTCCCCAGCTCGAGCTCTCCAGTCAAATGCATTTGATCGCCATCCCGGGTAAAAACGGTTCTCCCCTTCAGCTCGGCCAGCAATTGCTCGTTTGTGAAATTGCTGAAGACGAACCTGAGCTGCGTAACACCCTGGGTTTCGATCGCCAGGTTGTAGACGATATTATCAAGAAACGACTTCTGAGAGGGAGCCGGTTCCTCCTGGACGGCGGCCAGCGCTTTGGCTGAGCGAAGAGTCGCAGTTTTTACGGCGGGTCCCGATTGGCCCTCCTTCATCTGGGTCGAGGCAGAATCCTTTTTCAGGTCGTCAATCACCTTGACTTCGATGCTCCTGTTGGGGAGATCCTGCGTTTGCACCGCCGGAGGCAATGTGAGGTTTGCGTACTTGGTGAAAACCTCGCCGCTGACAAAGGAACGGGATGGGCTTCCTTTCCAGGTGATGCCAAGGGGGCCAGTGCCGGGAACGAGATCTCCATAGAGTCCCTGGTTTGACCGCCTCGCGCTCTCCTTCATCACAAGCAACTGCCCGTTTGCCACGAGGTCAAAATCCTTGATCTTGAGCCCCTCGAGCGAAAAACTCCCTGAAAGATTCAGCTTCCCATCCGGCCGATCTTCAGGAATGTTTCGAACGGTCGCATTCTCGAACGCGATTTGCCTTCCGTTCGGAACAAGTCTACCATCCACGAGATATTGGATTCCAAGCGGATCGAAGAGAAATCGTGCATTCTGAATAACCATGGATCCTGCATACGCAGGAGATTCAACCGTTCCGCGCAATTTCACATCACAGACCAGATGGCCGCTGAGATTGCTTAGCTCGGGTATGAACGGATCAAGAAATTCGAGCCGGAAGTCTTTGGATTGAACATCAAGGTTCATCTCCCCTTCGAGCTTTCCATTGGATTCTCCCGTGAGAGAGAGATCATAAGGGACGGTGCCGTTCACGAGCAATTCGGGCGTCGATGTCATGCTGTCTGGCTGACTTTGGAGCTGAGCGAAAATTGTCAGAAGACGATCAGCGTATGAAGAGCGGATCTGCACCGTACCAAATGGCCGCTGTTGATAGTGAACGCCTGTCGCATTCATGTCGAGGGAGAACCTCGGCTTCTCAAGACTTCCATCGAACGTGGCATTTGCATTCACAATGCCACTCATCGGCGGCAGTGATTCAATGGAGGCAGTCCGTCGAACCACTTTCGGTATGTTGTTGACTAAAACGTTGTGGACCGAAGCGGCGAGATTCGACGTTCCCCCGGAATTGAATAGCCCTGCAACGCTCACTTCCTCGTCTTCATGGTGCAGAAGGAAATTCGAGATCTGAAGCCCGTCTTTTCCCACTTTGAAAATGACTGGCCCCGAGTTTATAAAGTCATGAGAAGTGAACTGCGCCTGGAGTCGGTCTAAAGTGAACGCGAAGAGTCGATCGACGTAGTGAGCCGACCCACGCCCCCGCACTGTCACCACGGAATCAAGCATCGCCTCAACTGCAAAATGGCTCGAATCTGCGAGCATATTCAGGTCAATTGCGAGGTTCGCGGTTTGAAGGCCCTGAACATCGAATCGTTTCGCCTTCGCCCCCAACGACAATTTCATCGAATGAAGCAGATCCCTCGTCGAAAGTCCATCGGCGCTGAATGAGACCGTCCCCATCTCCATCCCGAGGTTCAATTTCTCATCGCCGTAACGAAATACCTCAACCTTCGCCTTCGCACTGAGTTGTATTCCCTGTGCTTCCTCGCGAACGCGGCCGTTGATTCCGAGGCTTCCTTCTAGTTCTCTTCCGAGTGCTATACCAATGGGGTAACAGTCCTTGAGATTCACTGAAAATGAATAATCCACGGTATCGCGAATGGACGAGACCATCGTGTGGAAATCCTTCACCGCCTGTTGATCGCCCGCAGCATTGCGCAACGCGTCGAGGGAGTTGATACGGTATGCTATCGCTTCGCCAATCAGCGTGCCACCTCGTACAAGAGCGGTCGCCACTGTGGCCGGGGTGAACCGCCCATTCACGTCGAGATCAAAGATATCCGAGGTGACGGAAAGGGTCTGCGGACTCGCATCAAGCGTGTTGATCCGGATGGCTGCAGGTCCTCCGGCAAATTGTACGGTATCAATCGACGAACGGAACACATTTAACGCGCCGCGCCCCGAGATTGCCCGCAACGACTTTAAGTCCCCTTGTGCCTGCACGTCAAACGATATGTCGCTCGTATGGTCGTCGTTCTTCGTAATGTCGGCCAGGTTCAGTGAGTTGATGCGACCGGAGATGTCATATCCCACCAGATCCTTCGGCTTCATCTGGAGCGTCCCGCCGAGATCAATTCTGGCTGAACCAAGATGGAGAGATACACGTGGACGCACCGTACGATCAACGACGTCGACAACGACGATCGAACGGGTCAGTGGGAGTCCGTAGAAATCCGATGAATCAATTTCCGCACGTACAACTCCCGTCATCTCGGAGAGACGGACACCTCTTCCCTGGAATGTGATTGTTGATCTGATTCTGCTCACGAGCGAGCTGTCGCCTGCCAGCCGGGCAAGATTGAAATCGGAAGTTCTCAGAACACCGTCATACGAGATCAGAGGCTCACGGAGATCAAGGGTCCCATCGACATCAATGTTCCCCACCCGCGAGCTGCTTGCGACGCGGACATTGAAAGCGAGGGGCTTGCCTTTGAACCGAAGGTCATATTCCACCGGCCCGAAGGCAGAGAGATCGGGCAGGCGAAGCGTGGGCATCAAGCGATGGATATCGTCGGGGTCGATCCTGTTCCTGACACAGGCGAGGTCAAGCTCGAGATCCTGAGGATGATGAGAGTTGGTCAGCGTGCCTGCGATCCTTACCGATGTAGCACCGGTGTGCAAGGTCACATTGCGCACATCCATCGATCCAAATCGCCCTTCAATGTCGACCTGACCTGCAACTTCCTGTTCGAGGAATGCGACCGGTCTTCCGACAAATTGCTTCAATTCTCCGAAATCGAGTCGTCCGATGCTGAGATGCGCAGAGAGTGGTGCCAACTCAAGCTGCGCGAGGTCCTTGACGCCTGTGATGTCGACGCTGTCCAGTCGCGCATCCAGTTTGACGTGTGATCTTCCAGTCAGGAGGCTGAGCTTCTGGACCGCGACAGTCGCCGGGGCAAGAAGAAAATCACCCGTGAGCTCCCTGATCTGAAACCGGGGTTGAAGCAGATTGCAGGCAAACGATCGAAGGGCGAGTTGAATCCGGCGTGAGTGAATATGCAAACCCGCATCAAGATGAAGGGAATCGAGGTCGAGATTCGCGTAGTCAATTCTCCCCGGCCAGATCTGCAGCGAGCTATCGGCTTCCCGGGCGGCCAGATCGAGCGAATCGAAAAGGTGCACTTTGCCCTGCAGAATCTGTATTTGCTTGAGATTGATTGTCCAGGATGAAGAGGTGCTGTCCTTCGAAGAAGACCGAAAAAGGGGCTCGACATTCCACATGCCCTGTTTGGAGCGCTTCAGATCGATAACAGGGCTCGTCAGGGTAATACGTGAAACAGAGACGTTCTTGGCAAGCAGGCTCAACGGATCGTACTTCGCGTCGACCCTTTTCACAGTGAGGAGTGAGTCCCCATCACGACTGAGAACGACATTCTCTGCGTGGAACCCCGTGAAAAGGTTGCCTTCAATTTCTCCCAGTGTGAGGTCGGCGTGGATCCCGGAAGCGACCGTCTCGATCAGACGGGTACGCAAGTAGGAACGGAACACCTTCGTCTGCGTGAAACCGAGAACCGCCACGACGACGAATAGTACGATGACAGCGAGAGCATATGTTGTTCGGAAGAATTTTCGCACGGAATTCCGGCTTGTTCATGTTGATGCGTATCGCTCTCGAGCACCCCGGGAATTGAAACGACTCATTTCGGCTGCGGGTGCACAGTCTGAGCAATCTTCTGAATGATCTTGCTGGTGGAACGATTGGGGAGGAATTCGATGGTGTGGACTGCTCCGCCTGCGGCCTCTACAACGTCCTTTCCGACAATATCATTCACGGACCAATCGGCCCCCTTCACGAGGATATCGGGGACGAGCGCGCTGATCAACTCATAGGGCGTGTCTTCATCAAACAGACAGACATAGTCAACGACGGCAAGGGCCGCAATGACCACTGCCCTGTCCGCCTCTTCGACGACAGGCCGCGAAGGGCCTTTCAAGCGCTGAACAGAACTGTCCGTGTTGAGCCCAACAATGAGTATGTCCCCCTGACCTTTGGCCCTGGTAAGGTAGTCGACATGACCCCGATGAAGGATGTCGAAACACCCGTTCGTAAATACGACGCGTTTGCCCTCCGCCTTGATCTGCCGGCGGACTTGAACGAGTTCATTGCGAGAAAGAATTTTGCCCATTGGCGTGGTCTGGTTTGAAATCAGGAACTTGTTACACTGGTACGCAACACTGATGGGTCGATGGGCACAATGCCCACTTCTCCGCATACGATCCCCCCTGCAATGTTGGCGAGCATCGACGCTTCTCGAATTGACCCTCCGGCAGCGAGCACCATGGTCAGGGTCGATATCACCGTATCGCCGGCGCCCGAGACATCAGAGACCTTCCGGGCCGCGGTAGGCACGTGCGTCATCCGGCCATCCCCTTCGACCAGCGTCATTCCCCGTTCGCCAAGCGTGAGGAGCACGTTCTGCGCGTTGAGCCGCTCGACCAGCGTTCGTCCAGCTTGCTCGACGCTTGCCTGATCGTTCAGCCGGACACCAAGCGCTTCTTCAGTTTCTTTGCGGTTCGGTTTGAACACCGTGACGTGTTTGAATTCGAAGAAGTTATGAAACTTCGGGTCAACCGTAATAATGATCCGATTCTGGACGGCGAAGTCGATCACTTCTCTGATGAAGTTCTTGACAACGACCCCCTTGTTGTAGTCTTCGATGATGATCGCATCGAGCGATCCCGCATTGCGACGGAGCACATCAATCAGTCGGCTCTGGACGCTTTCGTCAATATCGTTCTTGACCTCCCTGTCCACCCGAACGACGTGCTGATGGTGGGCGATCACTCTAGTTTTTACCGTCGTCGGACGGGCCAGATCAACGAGAATGCCCTCGGTTCGAAATCCGCTTTCCGCCACAATAGAGGTCAGCGCCTTACCTGAATCGTCGCCGCCAACCACACCTACCATGAACGGTATCCCGCCAAGGGAGGCTATATTGTTCGCGACATTCGCTGCTCCACCCAGCCGGGTCGATTCAGATTCTACCTCGACCACCGGAACGGGGGCCTCCGGAGACATCCTGGTGACAGATCCCCAGAAATAGCGGTCGAGCATCAAGTCCCCGATCACCGCAACGCGCTTTCCCGCGAGATTTTCAAAAAGGGTTTGTAAACGGGAGTTTGTAAAGGTTACCAAAATCGTACCTCTATTTATGCTGGATTTTCAGCCAATATACCCAGAAAACGAAGGACAAGCAAGGTAAGCTGGACGGCCGACAGAACAGTCTGAATAGCGGACTAGCCGCGGCGATCCCTCATTGTAGTTAGATATTGACGAGAATTAACTCAAGAGCGGGGTGTGCCAGCAGGGGTGTTTCATGGCCGATCTCTGGAACCGCATCTCATCATCTATCCGCCGCGGGAGGAGCGCTCGGTTTGCGGTCAGTCAATCGGAGCATGCTGTCTCCGCTTTCTCTGATGATCCGGATTGTCGATCGGTCGCCTATGAAAACTGAATTCCGCCCCTGTGGTTCATGCGGCGGATCGCACATGAATGGATCACCTATTCTCCAGATCCCATCCGGATGTTTCGCCGCGGCCTCTCCTCCCCATCCCCAGAAGTTGCATCCTGCGATGGGGGAGCCGGCCTGCGCGGAGTCGCGGACTGCGTCTAGGATTACCCGGAAATAACGGTCGCGCGCCGTCACGGGAGTGCCTTGCAGTATTTCTCCTCCATCCCGATCAAGGCCGAACTCCTCCATGACGATGGGTTTGTCAAGCTGCCGGGCGAGCGCGAGATGAGCGGCGATGTAATCGAGCGCTTTCGATTCTGTGACGGGAAGCGTTTCGCCGATGCGCTTCGGGTCGAACCATCCCCAATTCAACGGCCACAGGTGGAAGGTAAGATAGTCGATGTGTGGTGTCTTGTGTGACCTGAGGAAAAATGCCGATGATTGGAGCGTCCCAATCGTTCCTTCACATCCGGATGAGACAAGGTGGATGGTGTCCAGTGAGTGAATGAAGAGAGCGGTCTGATCGATCCAGTGATAGAAATCGGGAAGATTTTTCTCCGACGTGATCCCAACTCTCCCGGGGCGAGGTTCATTGGCAAGCTGCCAGGCCATGATCGTCGGGTCCTCGGAGTATTTTCTTTCGTTGCAGGAATTTGTCCTCGTGATAATGCGCTGAGCATATTCACGGAACAGTTTCTGGGCCGGCGCGTTCGCGTAGAAGGATGCGGAGAAATCCATGAAAGCCCCCCATCCTTGCGTTGTGTCATCAGGGTCGACCGGCTTGGCTCCGGTCCAGACGTTATACTGCGTCATTCCTCCGGACCATTCCCAGTAGTTGTTGAGATAGAGTACCGCGTGCATCCTGCGTTTTGCCATCTCGGCGAGAAGAAAGTCGAGACCCTGCAAGAGATGTTCATCGACTTCACCCGGCTTGCGTTGAATGACAGGTCTCACGGAGCGCTTGATATACCCTTCTTCCGACGCTGCAAGAATCCTTACATTGACGACGTGGTTTGCCCGCAATGAGTCAAGCTCGCGCAGGAGGCGCGGCCGATCACCCGTCTCCCCCGGTGAGCCGATATAGCATCCGTACCACATGTTGGCACCGGTGAAGTAGTATGGTTTCCCATTGAGCATGAGGTGCGTCCCCTTCACCCGCACAAAATCCTCCCGCTGACGCAGGAACGGCAGGAAGGAGCAGGAATCCAACAGGAGCGAAACGAAACAACAGAGGAGGAGGATTCTGAAGAACATAGGTATCCCTGGTTGTATTGACTTTCTATGGAGACACAACATGTACGATGTATGTCTTCACGTTGTTAGCTCTTCCAGGCTGCTTTGCTTTTCTTACGACCGAGTAGTACTATTGGGCACCAGAAAACCTCGACACCTTGAAAACGCGTCCACTTCTTCGACTCTCAATCGTCACAGCACTCATCTCGATCGGGCTGCTGCTTGTGCATTTTCCGTTTCTCCATCCGGCCTGGATGTATACGCTCGCTTTCACCGGAACATCTCTTCTCTTTTGTTGGATGTGCCTGGTTATCAAACGGATCGAGGTCCCCGGCAACTGGCTGATGATCGGCATCGGCATCTCATTGCTGATCCGTCTGAGCTTCGTCACATCTGCTCCCATCGGGTCCGACGATATCTACCGGTACATGTGGGATGGCAGGGTGCAGAGTGCGCAGATCGATCCGTATTTGTACGCACCTGACACCAGCGCGCTCAAGGCACTGCACTCCACCCTCCTCCCGGCCGCCGTCAATCATCCCGACATGAAGACGCTGTATTTCCCATTCAGTGAGTGGATCTTCTTCGCCTGCTACCAGCTAAGCGGCGAAGCCGTTTTGGGGTACAAGCTGCTGCTTCTTGCAGCCGAGGGAGCTTCGCTTCTGGCGTTGTTTCAACTGCTTACAGCATTCGGCATTCAGAAGAAATTTGTGCTTCTCTACGCTTTCTGTCCTCTCCCCATCCTGCAATTCGGGCTCGACGGACATCTCGATGCGCTCGGATTTCCATTCCTCCTCTTCGGACTACTCTTCTACTTTCGCGGAAGGATGATACCGGCATTGGTGCTGATCGGCCTTTCGATGTCAATCAAACCTGTCGCACTCGTGCTGCTCCCGATTCTGTTCTTCCTCGAGCGATCGTGGAAACAGCGGCTCGCGACGATCGTCATCCCGGCATGTACGGTCCTGATCCAATTCCTTCCGTACATAGCGTCTTCCAATCCGTTCGAGGCACTCACAACATTCGCGAGGAACTGGACGTTCAACGGCATCGTGTTCGAGGCTTTGTACGCTCTTCTCGCCGACAACCAATCGACGAGGCTCGTGTGCCTGGGTCTTCTTTCACTCGCTCTGTTGATGGTATATCTCAGCAGGAAAGACCTGCTCAGAAAAGTTCATCTCTCGGTGATTCTGCTGCTGCTTTTCTCGCCCGTTGTGCATCCCTGGTATGTCGCCTGGCTGGCAGTTCTCCTGCCATTGACGCGGCAATGGTCCGGAATATTCTATGCGGCCGCGGCCTGCCTGACGAGTGTAACAATTCTTTCCTACAAACTCTATGGCGTCTGGGAACAGGCACCGTGGGTGCTGATCGTGGAATATCTGCCGGTATTTCTCTTGCTGGCCTGGGAACTTCCGCAAACCAGCGTGGACTACTCTCCACCACTGATCGCGACAGGCAGCGCCCGATAGCACGGGACCGCCATGCCGTGCTGTGTTCTCCGAAGATCCGTCAAAGCAATCAGAAGTTCACCTGATCAGCAGTAGTTTGATGACGCCGCGTGCGCGTTGATACGGCGCGATGACTGGTTCCGCTTCCATTACACAATAGTAGACCCCCGAAGATTCCCCGGCGGTCCACACGGCCGCGTGATGGCCGGCTGCCAGTTCTCCTCGTAACAGCTCTGCGACACGACGACCAAGGACATCATACACGACAAGGGAAACATGGCTCCGGACGGGAAGCGCGAATTTCACAGTTGTCGATGGATTGAATGGATTGGGATAGTTTTGTTCCAGCAGAAATCTCTGAGGCAAGACTGCGGGATCGTTTTCGACAACGGTTGAAAGGCCTCTCGGCACAGCCAGGTAATCGAGATCCATCCAGCCCCACGAGAGTTCCAATTGGATTGTATTGCTCCCCTTGACCAGGGTGACGGATTGCTTCTTCTCTAACCACTCGCTCATCGCTCCATCAAATACGACATCAGCGATACGAGTATCGTTGACATTGAGAACTTGAGTCTTCGGTGCGGCGAATGACATTCGAAATCCAAATGTAATATCATACGTCCCGGCTGTCGAAACGGGAGGAAGCGTCCATGTAATCTTCCCCGTCTGTGTTCGCAATTCAATATACGCCCCTCCGCTTGCCGTCTGAAGACTCCTGACGAACATGTTTGCGAGATCGCCTTCTTTCGCTGCCGCCTCTGCTTCCAACCTGATGGTCGACGGTGTCCCAACCTGAATACGCACCCTGTTTGAACTGCTTTTGTGCCCCAGGTTTCCTGTTGCAAGGGCCGTCAGCGTGTGGTACCCGCTCGGGGGATTGTTCCAGACAGCAGAGTATGGAGCTGTTGTTCGGTCGCCAATCTTCAATGTATCATCGGCGAAGAACTCAACCTTGACAACACGCCCATCATCAGTCACGGCGGCGCTTGCCTCAATGGTAATTGGCGCCGAAGCTGCAAGAACAGTATCGTTGGCCGGCCGCGTGATGGTAACGTTCGCCCAGTCTCCGCCGACGCCATGAACGTCCACCGCGCTCTTGTAGTTATCCCAGAGTGATCGCATCCCCGCGAGCATGTCCTCCGGCGACGAAAACGCTGCATCCGTCCATGACCACGCAAGCGCGCCGGCATATCCATGCCGAAAAAGGGTCTTGTAGATATCCTGCTTCATAACGCCATATGTATCTTTGAGAGCAAACTCTGCCACGACAATCGGTTTGGTCAAGAGCCAGGTGCCGGATGGATGATGAAGCGGCGAGATCGGCGTTCCGCCCCAGTCATAGTAGTGCACGGAATAGAAATCAAGTGTTCCTTTCTGGTCTCCACCCGCTGCGATCAACCGGTTGTCCGAGTAGTAATTGTAATTGTCGGAGGCCGCGATACGCTGCAGGTATACATCGAATTCTCCGGAGCTGAAAGAGAATCCGTATTTCTTGTTGAAATCCCTCAGCATCTGCTGACGGTCGGCGGCATTGACTTGGCTCACTCCGGAACCGGACTTCGCAAGAGAGCCAAGAGGAACATCTGTGAGCGCTTTGAAACTCCATGCTCCGTTGGTCACCTGCGCGGTGGAATCTCTCCGATGGATGGCACCCGCGCAAAGGTTCACAAACCGTTGAATTGTCGACATCGGCACATGAGGATCGACGGAATGGAAGTAGAATTCGTTGCTCATTCCTTCCGGCTCATTGAATATTTCCCACGCAATGATGGCAGGGTGGCGTTTGAGCGAGTCCACCATTGGAATGAGGCAGTTGTTGATATACGCGCTGATGTATGTGGTGTCGCTGAGCAGTTTCAGATTGCGAGCTACAACTGAGGAGCTGTTTGTTGACCGAAGCATATCAAACGACCAGAGACAAAGGTTCATCCCTATCTCCCTCTGCCAGGCGATATCCAGCGCCTTCCTCAGACTCTCTATTGTTCCATCTCCCGGTCCGATGACAGCCCCAGTGTCGTTGAATGCCGGGCTCACCGTTCCATTGGTGTGCAGCCACCATCGAAGCGCATTACCGCCATGGTTGTGCATTTGCAGCAGAACGTCTCCGAATGCGGTGAAATCTCTGGTGCCCGGCCCAATGTCATTTGCAAAGCTCAGCCAAGCCAGATTCGATCCGCTGAGAAAGAGCTGCTGGTTGTTGTATTTGACGCTGCTCTGCGAAAAGCCAACTTGCCATGGAAGCAGGCAGCTCAGTACGAGGACAGAGATTCTCGCGAGGAGGGGGTGATCGGTCTTTAGAGTGTCGAGAAGCATGAAGAGCCTGAAATGGACGAACGCAAAAACACCGCTGACATCCGAACAGCTGTTGAACCAATCTGAACAAGGGTAAAGAAGAATAGATCAATCATCAAGCCATTCTCACAAGTCCGATAAACAATGAAGGGATTGAGCTGGGGCGGGCTTTCCGGACCAGAATCATCGAATTGCTGCAAAAGACTGAAAAGATCATGTGGACTCTGCTGAATGGTTGCGGATTTTTGAGAATCTTTTTGTATATTGTTTTCCACGCCCGGATGGCGGAACTGGCAGACGCGCTAGCTTCAGGAGCTAGTGTTCGCGAGGACGTGCAGGTTCAAGTCCTGTTCCGGGCACAAAAAAACCCCCGAGTGATCGGGGGTTTTTCATTTTTGTAAGCTTGAAGCCTTCGAGCGCCCTCCGAGAAATCACCTCGTGTAACCAAATCGTAACCACGTTATGTGTGAAAGATGGGATCCTTCGCTGAAACGGAAATGGAAAGTGTGCAATTCGATCCAAATCGGCCGGTTTGATCTTCATGAAGAAAATGATTCTCTACTCGGGATCTAGTGTACGAGAGAAGACCATGCCATTCTTGCCAAGGTCTTACACGGTCCGTTCAGTGTCCTCGACGTCTCCCCTGAACTATTCTCGGGTACGTCCTAGGATAAGTTGCAGGTTCAAGTCCGGGGCCCGATCTATTGACTACAGAAGAACTTGCCTTGGTGAAATTGGTCTCTGCGTAGACCATGCATTTAGTAAGATTCAATGCAGCAGAATCATTTTCTTTGACGCCACATATTCTCCAGCCCGAATCCTGTAGATGTAGACCCCACTCGGAACGTTTGCGGCCCACTTCGCAGTGTAGTATCCGGGTGGCAATTCCTTCGACACGAGCGTCTCGATCTCCCGACCCAACAAATCATATATCGTGAGCGTCACCAGACTCTGCTTCGGCAATGCATACCCGATCGTTGTCGTTGGATTGAATGGATTAGGATAGTTCTGACTGAGCTCATACTGCGTCGGCAACTCTTCCTTGCGTTCCGTCAGTATTAGCTTCGACAGCTTCTGCGCTATCGTGATTTTCTTCCCCTCTTCCAACTTCTCTTTTAATACTGTCCCACCCACCCCATCCAACATCCACAATTCCATTTCGTCAACTCCATGAGCAATGATGGTCACCGGATACTCTACCGAACTCAGCATCACCTCGTGATTGTTTGAACCCATCGACTCTGTGGTCGTGTTGCTACGGAACCTGATATCTAAGATCCCCTCGGGTGGAACCGGCGGCAGTTCTTCTCCGCTCCTTCCTTCTGCCAAACGTATCGTTCCCCTTCTGCCCGCGTTGTCTTCGAACGTAAATACGACTACCTTATTAGTTTCTTGTGATTCAGTCGAGGTTGACGCAACAGATCCTCCAGCCGTTGTTCCGCTCGGCGGCTGGAGAGTCAACGTTCCCGCTTGCGACACCTTGACCCAGTACCCCTTGCCGACAGTCAGCGTCGTGGCCGTGGTGTAGCCGTTGTTGAATCCAAAATACGCCGACGCAACAATTCCGGCCGGTGTAGACGTGACAGATGATGTTGGGACATCGAAATCAAACGGCCCCACCATATTCCATCCCGCAGTCAGTGCAATACTGGCCGGTCTGACTGATGTGCCGTCGACCGTGCAGTTTTTCCCTGTCGGGAACTTGAGCCAGTATCCCTTTCCGGGAATGAGAGACGGGGCAAGGACATAGCCATTGCTGAAGCCAAATGCTTGCGATGTCGCATCTGGAAAGAGCACGCCTAGATTCATATCCAATGCCTGAAGTGGGACAGAGATGATGTTCCACCCTGAGTTTACACTCAGACTCATCGTACCACGAGTCGTGGTGAAGCTCCACACCGTTGACCAATCGCCGGAACCAGTTGCGGTCTTTCCCTTCACACGCCAGTAGTAGGTTGTACTATTCGTCAACGAATTCATCTGATATGACGTCGTGGTGATCGTCGAGTCATTGGTGATGAGTTGAGAGAACAGCGAGTCCTTTGAGACCTGCAGATGGTACTTCGTTGCTCCGACGGATGTTGACCACCCGAGTGTTAAAATCACCGGAAGATTGGGTGATTGATGAGCCGGCGAGAGCAGAACGGGGGCAAGCGGACTCGTCGATACCTTCTGCCCTAGGGCTATGCGGATAGCCATCATACTTTCGAAATACTTGCCTGCTGAAAATTTGCTTTGTGCATCGGCTATGGCAGGGTGGCCAGATCCGAGGATCGGTTTGGCAAACTCGATCATATACTCTGGATTCAAAGCTGCGACATACTCAGAAGGATTCAGGACCACCCCCCCCTTCAATTCAAACTTCGACGTGAACATCTCCGGCACTCTGGCGAGGAGACCCCGTTCGTTGATGTTGAGATTGTCTATGACGATCGTCCCTGTGATCGGTAGGTTTGCTCCGTCGAGATTCTTGGTACGGACATTGTCGGCATAGAGATCAGTTGATCCATCGCCACAAACGATGACCCACCTGAGATCCGTCGTGATATCATTCAGTGTAAACTTCACCACGAAGTCCTGATATTTTCCCGGAGCGGTAAACTCAGATGCCAGGATCGATCGATTGAAGATCGCATGCTGACTCTGCTGACCGTCATCGAAAAGAGAGACTCTCACAATAGTTGTTGGTGATGTGTTCTGGCTCACCTTCAGTCTGAATGTCGCTTCGTATCGCCCCGGTGCCAGGATCATATTGTCCATCGTGAAGAAGATCGCATTCTGATTTGCTTTTGAAATACAGGTTGACGTTCCGTTGGAGGAAGACGAGTCACTTACATACTGACTATTTGGGTTAACCAGGTCTCCCTGGATGTTGCGAATTTCAGAGACGTAATAAAGCTCTTCCCCGGGCTTTCTTGCGGTGAGTTCGTTCACAACCCAATCGAGATTATGGCTGTGCATCCTGTAACCGGTCCTCACGGTAGGAGCGGGCGAACCGGCATAGAAAAGGCCAAATCCCCGATAGTAGTTATTGTTGTATCCGAGGATTGAACCTTTGTAGCCGGCGGTATGAAGATAGGTGTAGTATTTTGCTGCGTGAGAACCCGTCCAGAAGCTGGTGTTATGTCCCTCAAAAATATGAATAACATCAAGGCCCGACACTTCCAAATACCTGGCAGTATATCGAAGGTAGTTTACGATTTCGGTGTCATTCATGCACCAGTTGTTCATGTAGCCTGCGCCATTGACGTCGGAGAGCAAACTGATTTGGACGGCGGTCTTTACGTAATAGTTCCAAACGGGTGGTGCAAGGTTCCACAAATACGAGGCAATGGTCCAACCGGAATTCTGACCCTGGACATTTCTCCAATCAAAGACATCATACCCATGCTGCATGGTATAATTCGTAGCATCACCGTCTGTCGGGAACATCGTGGCTGCCGGTGCGCCGCTGCAGAATTTCAGGATCTTTTGTGGATCCATTTTGGGGACATATTTTGCAGGTGGTGTATCGATGCTCGCGAATACGGAGAAGTTGCCACAGTTGAAAATCTGTTCCGGCCATGTCAGCCCGAAATTCATGTCACCATGCGTACTCCCGATTTGCTCAGTTTCATCTTCCCAACCGGCAAACGAACCAGTGATGGCAATAGGCGACGGAGAAGCATCGAGAAATCTCGCAAGAAGAGATTTTTGCGGTTCTTCCTGTGGGTGAAGGTATACGCAGGGAAGTTTCAGAGCGATGAGATAGTCACGAGCGATAGTCTCCAGGGAAAAGTATTGGCTTGACCCCGGTTCGAACGCCCTGGACGTTGGTGGACCAGGGCTGATCAGTCCAAATATCCGATGGTCAAGCCTGGACCACAGGTTGTCATAGACCCATTGATAGATCCTGGTTTGATCATCATTGGTTGCTTTCCAACCATACTGCTGAACAAGGGTCCTGAGATCATTCACTGTCGCCAATTGTGGAACTCCGGGAAGGCCAATCTCTCCCGGGGCAACTATGATCGCATTGTCCACGCCAGCAAACATCGTCGCCAAGTTAATTGTCTCTGGCACTTCCGGTTCGTAGATCACCGCTCCGGAAAAGTACGATGCAAACCGCCGGTAGAGAAAATTGATGGCACTCAGACCGTCGAAATCAAAGACCTTCGTCTTGATGTTCTCCTTGATTGTGGGAATCCATGATGAGTTAATGTGGAACGGATCCTCCCATTCGAAATGCACTCTCGCCCCATAGCGGTTGATGATCCCCTGCATCCCCACTAACGTGAGTGCAGTCATGTCATTGTAGTTGCGCAGGCGCCAGTTCACGTCTTCACTCAGATTCCAGCCGCTGCCGTTTCCCCATGTAGTGTGGACGTGAATCACGTAGACGCTATCCGTGCGCGGGAACTTCGGGAAGTAGAGACCTTGTGTCCAGACCGGCTCTTTGTTTGGACGCGGTTCCGGCATCACCAGTCCGACGGGTATGTAGCCCGAATGCCAGTACGTATCGACCAACAGCGAGGAGACAATGCTTCCGCCAATCCTGACATCCATTCGCAGACTGTCTTGAATAGACAGAACCTTGACCACAAGACCTTCGGCACCATTCGGCACCTGTATGCTGAGAACCGCTTTCTTTCCACTCCCACCCGCCCATTGATATGAACCGATCGTGTTGTCACTCTCTTTGGTGAACCATCCTTCGCCGAGCATTTGGTCCACAACAGGTGTGCCGAAGAGCAGCGTATCACCCAAAATGCTCCCATACGAATCGACGAAATAGAACGAGTGGAACGCTACCGCTCGGGCACGTGAATCTGAGAGGCTCGTTACCGTTTTGCTGAATTCGAATGCGACCACCGTGGCCGATCCACTCTGAGCCAACATTGAATTCTGGAAAAGCCCCGCAGAGAGCAGGAGCATTAGGAATGATGATCTGCGCATAATTTCCTCTCTAGAAATAGGCGCGATTCTTCGCGTTCTCTCCACATCTGGCAGAAGTATGAAAGACTCTTCCCGCTCGCAAGTAGGTTGAACTTAAAGTCCCGCCTGACGTTGAGGAACAGAAACGGCGGCAGGTCGACCTCCCTTCGGTGCCCGCAGGATGAACCGCGGACAAGCTACCGTTTTAGATTTCACCGGAGCAAGATCATTCTCTTGGTCGCCACGAACTCGCTGGCCGTGAGTTGATACAAGTACACACCGCTCGCCATTCCCGAAGCGTCCCACTGCACGATGTGATGTCCAGCTGACTCTGTCTCGTTGACAAGAGTTGCGACTTCTCGACCGAGCATGTCAAGCACTTTGAGCTTTACCGAGCCAAGCGCTGAGAGCTGATAGCTGATCGCTGTGCTTGGATTAAACGGATTCGGATAGTTCTGGTCAAGAGTAAACCCGATCGGGACTTGATCCACTTTCGGATCGGAAATACCCGTGTATACGACCTGATACTTCATGATCGCACCGCTTTCCCCAACCACCCAGCCGTATTCCTTTGATCCCTGGACCTTGACTGCAAGGGCTTTGATCGCTGTGGGGAGCGATCCCGCTGCCTGCCAATTTGTGCCCGCGTCGCTGCTGCTAAAGAGTGAATTACCGACTGAAAGCCAGAGCGTCCCCGCAGAGACTCTTGCGAACTGACTTAGTGATGGTGTTCCTGGAAACGCAAGAGACTCCCACGCCTGCCCCTGATTGGAACTTCGCAGGACTGTCCTCGGTCCACAGACAATCATAGCGCCGGAGGGAACGATACCAATACTCCCGACTACAGCCAATTGAGGCACCGAGATGCTCGACCAGGAAGCACCCCCATCTGTCGTAGAGAGGATGCGGTTCTTGGATGTCCCAAACCAACCAAGTTGTCCACCAATCCAAAACGTGTTGTTGACAGCAGCGCCATATTCTGCAGTGATCGCTGTTGGCGGTACCGCGATGGACTGCCACGACCTACCGCCGTCACCGGTTTTCATGATCGTCCACGCTCCTCCGAGTGGATCTCCTATGGCGATGCCATTTTGCGAATCGAACATGTCAATCGTGTTGATCCATCCGCCTTCTTGTTCGAAAGTCTTTGACCACGTTGCGCCTCCGTCGCTCGTCCTCACGATGTTTGCAGTGTAAGCACTACCATGCATTACTTCGGCACTCAGAAGAATCGTATTCTCATCGATGGCAGTGAGAGCGTAGTACGACATAGACGGGTCGGGACCCTGGATCGAAGTCCAATGCGAACCTCCGTCAGTCGTCTTGAGAATAGTCGCGTTGAGTCCACATCCCCATGCAGCCAGTTCGTTGACCGCACAGACGCCCTGGAGATGTTGCGTAGTTCCTGAAGTCTGGCTCGTCCAGACCCGTTTTGGGACAATATTCGTCGTTCCACTCGTTGTGAAGAGCCATGCGTCAGAGGCGGCGCTCGCACCTGCTGAGTTCGATGCAGTCACTCTCCAGTAGTAGGTCGAAAAGAAATCCAGTCCGGATACTTGTTGCGACGTGGCAGCAAGGACGCGGCTGTAGGCGAGAGCAGAAAAATCTGGCGCCGTGGAGACTTCTAGCCTGTATCCGGTTGCGCCTGCGGAGGCATTCCAGCTCAGCACAGGACTTGTTGAAAGATTCATCGTCCCATTTGAAGGCAAGGCGAGTGCAACACGCTGCGGAGCTATGATGCCGGTCGTAAACGTCATATCGTTTCCACGGCTCGTCCCGGCACTGTTCGTGGCTACCAAGCGGTAATGATAGAGCGTGTTTGAATTCAAGCCGACAAGCGCAGTACTCACATTGCTCGCCGCCAACCCGGACACAAGATTTGCCGCGTTCGTCTGGGAACCGTAGTTGACAGTCGGACCATACTCAAAATAGTAGGAGGTGGTTGCCCCCTTTGGATCAATGAATCCACTTACCAGCGCTCCGCTGGCCGTGGTATTTGTCGCAGATCCCGTCGTGACCGTCGGCGCCGTCACCGGGTTCAGAACGTAGGTTGCCGTCATCTTGAGCTTTGAGAATCCGCTTGGATTTGTGACTGTGTAACTACCGCTTCCGCTCATTGCTTGATCAATCAGCGTTCCAAGGATGACATCCTGCAAACGACCGGTCACTCCGGTGGGAAGAGTCCATGTGATCGTGATGCTTGTTCCGGTACCAAGCTGATAGCGCAGCTCGTGTGTGCGCACTCCAGCCATCGTAGCAGTACCCTGGCGATAGTCTTTTGCCATCCCCTGACCAAGATTCATGCCGATATCATCGCCAACAAACCGCGCATCAAACACTCCGGCCGGCGGTGTTGGCGGGAGTTCCAACTCCCCAAAAGAAGCATCCACCCCATCGGTTGCTGCGGGATCAACGCCGAATCTCAGTTGCTGGCTTCCTCCGGCACCATCACTCACGATTAGGAGCACATCAACAGCCGCAATTTGTGTGGAAGCTTGCGCCGTCGTAAATGTCATATCGTTCCCACGACTCGTACCGGCACTGTTTGCACCCACGATCCGGTAGTGATAGAACGTGTTTGCGCTGAGGCCGGAGAGCGTCGCACTGACGTTCGTCACCGTTGCACCAGATCCCGCAGTCGTACTGGCAGTCTGGGAACCGTACGTTGCCGAAGTTCCATACTCAAAGTAGTAGGTAGTGCTCGCTCCATTCGGATTGACTGTGCCGCTCACTTGTACCCCGCTTGCCGTGATGCTCGACGGAGAGCCGGTTGTGACCGTGGGTGCCAAGATGAGTTGTGACGTTGTGAACAGCATATCGTTCCCGCGGCTCGTTCCCGCACTGTTCGTTGCTACAATGCGATAGTGATACACGGTGCTTGCGCTTAGACCGGCAAGTGTAAAAGCAACATTCGATGCACTTGATCCTGAGCCTCCATCGGTGGTGGTGGCCTGCGATCCGTAGCTTGTCGTCGCACCATATTCGAAGTAATACGTCGTGCTCACACCATTCGGGTTTACTGATCCAGTCAGTTGTGCCCCCGAGACAGTGACATTTGTGGCGGGACCCGTTGTCACCGTTGGAGCGAGGACTACTTGTGCTGTAGTAAAGAACATGTCGCCCCCACGACTTGTCCCTGAGGTATTCGTCGCTACAAGGCGATAGTGGTAGAGCGTATTTGAACTTAAACCGGTAAGTGTGGCGGTGACGTTGCTTGTAGCTGTCCCCGTCCCCGCATTTGCATTGCTGGTTTGCGAACCGTAATTCGTCGTTGTGCCGTACTCAAAATAGTACGTGGTGTTCGCACCGTTCGGGTTGACCGTCCCGCTCAATTGCGCGTCGGTTGTCGTGAGACTGGAGGCTGATCCCGTCGTTGCCGTGGGCGGATTGGTCGCTACGAAGGCATAGGTCACCGTCATCTTGAGTTTCGAAAACGCTCCGGGGTTCGTCACGGTATAGCTCCCACTGCCACTCATCGGCTGATCAATCAGCGACCCAAGTATGACATCCTGCAGTCTTCCGGTTGCACCTGACGGCAGGTTCCAGGTCAACGTGATGCTTGTTCCACCGCCAACCTGGTATTGTAGTTCATGTGTTCTGATTCCTGAAGTCGACGTCGAGCCCAATCGAAAATCCTTCACCAGTCCTTGCCCGAGACTCAATCCGATATCGCCACCAATGAACCGGGCATCGAACACCCCTGTCGGCGGTGTCGGCGGGAGTTCAAGTTCCCCCAGGCCGGCATCGATCCCATCTGTTGCAGAAGGATCGAGTCCGAATCTGAGCTGCTGGGTTCCTCCTGCTCCGTCAGCGACGGTGAGGATGACTTCAACGGCAGGCGTTTGTGCCAGCACGGGCACTGCAACCAGGAATAGCATTGTCAGGAGCGCGATTGTGTGACGCATAGGATGGTTCCTCCCTGTTGTAGAGCTACCTTATTACGACGAGTTTTCTTACAGACACAAAGGTTCCTGTTTCAAGCCTGTAGAGATACACACCTGATGAAAGGTTCACCGCATTGAATTGAACCTGGTGTTGCCCCGCTTCCTGTTCGCCATGGACCAGCTCTGCGACAACTTCTCCAAGCACGTTATATACTACCAGTCGGACCTTCCCCCCTTCCGGCAGCGCATAACGGATGGTTGTGCTCGGATTGAACGGATTGGGATGGTTTTGGAACAACTCGAACTTCTCTGGCAATGCATCTCTTCTCTCACTCAATACCAACGCAGACAGTTTCTGGTGTATCACAATCGTCTTCCCCTCCTGCAATCTTTCATTCACAATTGAACCTCCCATGTCGTCATTAATCCACATCTCTTGCCCTTCGACTCCCTTAGCGGTCAGTGTGATCGGATAGTCAACTGAGTTCAACCTAATCTTGTGATGGTCCAATCCAAGCGCTTCCATGATCGCGTTGCTGCTGAACCTCACATCGAAAACACCAACCGGTGGGGCAGGAGGAAGCTCCTCCCCACCTCTCCCCTCCGACAGATAGAGCGTTCCAGTTCGCCCGCTGTTGTCCTCGATCTGTATCGCGATTCTACTAACCGCAGAGGAGGACGTTGATGCGATGCGATCGCCTTCGACATTTGCGCCCGCAGATTGCAGGTTGAGTGTCCCGGCCTGCGAAGCTTTCACCCAGTACCCCTTTCCAGAGTTGAGCATCGTCGCAGTGGTGTAGCCGTTGCTGTAACCGTAATAGGGAGAAGAAACAATCCCCAACGGTGTGCTCGTGACGGATGATGTTGTAGCTTCACAATCCAGAGCGCCGATCATGTTCCATCCAGCATTGACCGCTATGGTAGATGGCCGGATGGTCGTTCCCACCAACCTATAGGTTCTCGGTGCGGGGAACTTCAACCAGTAGCCTTTGCCGGGAGAAAGAGTTGTGGCCGAGGAATATCCATTGTTGAACCCGTATGCCGGCGGCGATGCGTCCGGGAAAAGGGCCGAAACGCTCATGTCTGTTGCCTGGTACGGAACAGAAACAATGTTCCAACCGGAGTTGACAGTCACATCCTTCGTTGTTATTCCATAACTGACCGTCATCTTGAGCTTCGAGATGCTCCCGGGGTTCGTCACTGTATAGCTACCCGTTCCACTCATAGACACATTCACGATCGAACCTGTAACCAGATCCTGAAGTGTGCCGCTGATGGTGAGCGCCGATCCAGTGAAGTTCCAATTTATTGTGATGCTCGTCCCACTGCCGACCTGATACCGGATTTCATGAATCTTGACAGCAGTGGCTGTCAGTGAGCCTTGCCGATAGTCCTTTCGCAGCCCTTGACCAAGGTTCACTCCAATGTCATCTCCGACAAACCTCGCATCGAAGATACCTGAAGGAGGAATCGGTGCTTGTTCCACCTCTCCCAACGACACATCGATCCCATCCGACGCCGAGGGATCGATTCCGAACTGAAGTATCTGTGTTCCACCAGCACCATCACTCACAGCCAGCGACCCGCCCAGGGTGGCACCTCCAACTGTAGTGAATGCCCAGGCGATTGAGTACGCGCTCGTACCCGTTCCACTCGTTGCGCTCACCCGCCAGTAGTACGTTGTCGAATTGAGGAGTAGCCCGATGGTCTTCAGTGTGTCTGTGATCGTTGCATTATCCACTACAGTACTCGAGAAATCGGCAGCGATTGAAACTTGCAGCCTGTATGACGTTGCCCCAGCCGATTTGAACCAGGACAAAGTGTTTGTGACAGGGACACTTTGAGAGCGGTCAGCGGGATAAGAAAGTGTTGGCGGCGAAGGCGGTGTGATAACCGTCGAACCAGCTTGGCACCAAAATCCTGCCATATGAGTCATGGCGGATTGGCTTGCCAATCCCACTGCCGGTTGCCCGACCGTTCCAGCAAGCCGATACCCGCCCCCCAAGATTTCGCCCCCTGCAGTGCCAAACGTGGACCGATCGAGCGCATACTGTGTTTGCGCCTGCGACCAGCTAACGATTACGAAAGCGAGACTAAGTGCGCTGATAAATGCTCTAGAGTTTTTCATCTCAATAGTCCTCTGTCATAGCTATACCCGTATTAGAGCCCAGACACAATTTCCGGGATTGCTTGAATTCCATGAACCGCGAGATTTCTGCTGCGACCTTATGTTTCACCTCTTCGGAAATCTGAAACTACCATCTGGGTACAAGTAGATATGACCACTCATCAGGTGAATACCCCGAGACTCAGTGCCTTGGGTGAATATTATTGTCGGTCGATCGCTCCAGCCATAAAACTTTATCATATCTGTCCCTTGGGATGAGTTCTTGAGACTGACGCCGGGAATGAAATGCAGTTTCTGGCCGGCTGAGAATTCCGCCGCATGCCCTGTGGCGGAGCGATCGAAATTGCGATACTTGTAGTACGGAACGTCGAACGTTCCCTGGACCCAAGTTCCAACAGGGTTTATCGGCCGGATATTTATCAGGACTCTTTCCGTTTCTGTCGATGATCTACCAGATATGTTGCCAATTGGACAAAAACCATCGGCAGCAACACTCCCACCGTAGTTCATATGAAAGAGGGTTTCGCCGGGACCTTCAAGCCACCCATCGCATACCATCGAGTGTCCCCCCTCATCCATTTCAATACTATACTGCAAAGGACGGTTCGCATTGATGTTGTTCTTGAGCATACTGCTCCAATCAGAGCTGCTCCTGAACCCCCGAAGCTCTCCTTCCACATCGGGATTATAGCCGAAAGCTTTGTAGGCGTCGAGCATGGTGGTGTAATTCGTGAACGAGGTAGTGTTGTAAAGCCAGGCTTCTGATCCATCACAACCATAGTCCATGTCGGCAGCTTTGCCAATATCTGCGCACAGGGTGGCAACGGCCATCACTTGGTCGCCTGGAGCATTGTAAATGAGATTGTCGGGCATATTAGCCCAATCATATGGCGTACCCGTCCACTCGATCAGGCCCAGTCCGGCGCTGCGGGTCTTGTACGGCGGCCAGCAGAAGTAACGCATTATTTGAGCAGCAGCGGTGGCAATACAACCCACAACAGCGTGTCCATTATTGGATGAGCTCGAACAACCTTTGTCCGGACACTCCGCGTTGTAGGGCCAGCCCTGATTCCATGTTGACGTTACGAGCGATTCGCCCTCGGTGTAGTCTTCAACTTTTTGGCGATGCGTCATATGTTGGTCTTCCAGAATCGTCCCCGTCAGCAACGCATTCCAGAGCGGCTTGTTGTCGGCTTCAAATAGTTGGGTGACGCTTTGCGTTGAGGCTGTCTTGACCGAGCCCACATTTGTTTCCACCGCGTTGAGATCCCTTTCGGCGCTCAGTTTGATAAAATCAACCCAGCCGACATCTGACGTCGGATCCAATCGGCTCGTTGCCGAGTATTCCGCGATGGGAAGAAACTCTTTCCGAAGCGACACAACAATGTGGCCTGATGGATTCACGTCGATCAAATAGCCAAGCTGTCTCGAGCCTCTCGTGAATTCCCGTACGGATTGTACAGAAGCTTGTTTGTTCCCACCCCAGTCGCCGAATTTTCTAATGATAACAGCGATCCAGGTTCGAGCGACGATGGTCGCTTCATCCTTGCTCGCGATCTGAGCATTGAGTTGTTCGTTTGCGCCGATAAGGAGATTCAAAACAACCAAGGCAATCACGTATTTGTTTTTCATAGGTCCTCCACGGCACTATTGCAGCGTTACCAGAACAAGGATCTGCCCCTTCTTCCCCCGCTCCAAAGGTTGCATGGCTTTCCCGAGGATCGCACCTTGACCCCTCTGATGATCGGTGACCTTCATCGCGTATCCTGCGACGGATGACGTCGTAAGCAAGTCCCCGGGTGCGACTGCTTGCTCAGTTGCATCGACGTTACAGTACACCCGCCCGGCGAGTGCGACATCAACGTCAAAATCATTCCCACCGACACGAATTGCAGTTCCAAGCCCTTTCGCCCCTGACACGATTCCAGCAACGCGCGTGTCATATTCTTGTTCACTCGTTTTCAAATTTCCCGGCTTCTCGGTATCGATCACGAGGACAGTTCCCGGTGGAAGAGCTGAATTCTCAGTGACGTCAAACCCTTCGGCATAGTCGAGCCCCTCACCAAGTTCCATGACCAAACCACCACTCTGGCGCCCTAGAATCTGCACCTTGCCCTGGAAACTGCCTGCTACATATGAATTCGCATAGATACCAACTTGCTCGCCGAAGAACTTCGCTCCCCAAATGCTCCCATGTCCATACACACCGATTCCAGAATCACCTTTGGTGGCCTCGAAGTATCCACCGTATGTTGCCCCCGTCGCGACACCCGTAGCCGTTCCGAACACACCGATTCCCTTACCACCAGATGCCGCGAAGTAGCCCCCATAATTGGAGGCACCAGGCCCGGCGGAAGCAGCAATCCCAAGCACACCGATTCCCTTTCCACCAGACGACTGAAAGTAACCTCCATAATTCAAGGCGGCAATCGCCGTGTTACCCGCATTTCCCCTAACTCCAACGCCCTGATCAGCGTCGCTTTCACCCAACACACCTAGGCCGCTGCCTGTGGCCGCATCAGAATAGCCGTGCAATCCAGCTCTCCCATTCGTTGAAGTAATAGATCCTTCGACCCCGTAGTAAAAGCCATTGTTCAATGCCGTCAAGATTGCTTTGGGTGGGGGAGGGGATATGATGGAGGTATAGGCAAGCGCGCCCGCGAGTCTCAGGGGCACCGAAACATCTGTGGCCGCTGAGGTCTGAACGGTGCCATCCGGGAACTTGAAACCTCCGGTTTTCGACTTGATGATGCCAGCCACTTCAAGCCTCGTCTCCGGGTCAGAAACCCCGATTCCTATGTTCCCAGTCGGCCTTAGAACAAATGCATCAAAGATGTCATTGAACCCCCTCCCGCGGAAGATCCTCAACTGCTCATTTCCACTGGTGCCATAGTTGTCAAATTCCCATCCTCCTTGACGGTCGCCGTCAAGCAAACTCAATTGACCTCCTTCTATTCCATTGCCGGAGATGACAAGGGAGTCTTTCACTTCCATCCTTCCCATGGGAGTCGTTGTTCCGATACCAACGTTTCCTTCAGAAGGAAACACGTTGGTTGTTCCCTTCACTTTGTCCGCATTGAGCGCGTACGCAGAACTCGTCAACTGCATTCTCGGCACGAGTTCGGCTGCTCCATTTATCGAGACCCCAAGGAAGTACGGTTTGTCGAAGGCGAGGTTCAATGCGGTACTGCTGCCGAGTATCACACTGAAGACACCTTTGCTCACGGCGGCGCTTTGCGTCTCTGTCCAGAGCGCGGTGCCTCCAGTGATCACATCATACAGCTTGAATGTGAGACTGTACGTACCATCGCCTACAGTTTTGCCGGTTCCGTCTGAGAGCATACCCTGATAGCTCATGGTCTTTGGAACCTGGGCATTGGACAGGGCGACGACGAGAATCAGAAGGAAACCAATTACGATACTTCTCCATGCGGTATGCATAGCATTCTCCTTTAGAATTGCCAGGGTACACAACGAGCAGAATTGATCTCAACTATGTAGTGATCTCGATGGAATTCTGACTAACGGGTTCGTCAGAAATGCAGCACGATCTTGGCTCCAACCCCACTGGAACTCACAGCCAGATCCATACCGGCTAGTCCCACCCTCGTCTTGAGTTCAAGGAGGTGCCCATAGGAATTCTCCCTTTCTTGATTGATGAGGTTTGTCGCGATCGGCGCATCGATGAGCGACCAGACAGCCGCCACTGCATAGACCAGAAGTCCGTATGGTGCTTCATGGTGATCTCCTGTCACCATCACAACAGCCCCGCCCGCGGACACGATTGTCATAATCGCCCCTTTGACATTCTGGCCATTGTAGTACTGTCCACCTCCGGGAACGAGCAAAGAGAGACCGAGTGCAAGGATGGGCGATTTTTCGCCCCGCCCTCTGAGTTCCCTCGCATCCGTAGAGGTTTCTTTTGTCATTTTCTGAACGTCCGCGATCTTGTAGACAAAAACGTTACTGTCACGCGTTTTGATCTTGAGGCTTACTCCAGGAACCTGCTCGACAATGATGCCACGGATCACCGATCCGTCCTTCAGATACACTACATCCTGCATCTCTTGTTGCGCAATGAGAGACAAAGGTCCCAGGAGAACAAGAATGAGAAGAGGCAATGCTATCTGTTTCATTTACAGCCCTCCATTTTTGGGAACTGATCGGAATGCTAGTTGACATTTTGCTGGTATGCGTGCATAACGGGGCACAGCGGACTCCCCCCCGGTGAACTACTACACATCGCCCCCGACGGTTATTCGACAAAGGTTATGATATAGGGAATGCCCGGCGACGGTGCGAGTAATTGACACATCACGAAAGAACTCAGAGAAGAATCCTAGATAGTGCTCCAAGACTTCTCAAGGCGGGTGCCACTCTTCAATGGGGCAAAACGACTGGTTTTTGAGGCCGGGGTATCGACAGTGAACGATTCCGAGCAAAGGGGGTGCTCAGAATCGATCGAAACAATCTGTTGACGGGAAGAGAATGAAAGCTAAAAGAGGCGGAATGAAGTCGATGTTTACGTGTTCAGTTCGAATTTCTCGATGCGCCGTTGAAGCGCCATCCGGTCGATGCCCAGCAAACGCGCAGCCTGGCTAACGTTTTCCGAGCACTCTCTGAGGGCAAGTTGGATGAGTTCCTTCTCCACGCGATCAGGGATATTTGTTTCTCGATCCGACACGTGGAGCATTTCGCGGAAAGCAGATGTAAGGCGAGGCGTGATTCCTGCATCAGCGCCAAACGAAAACAGCCGAACGCTTGAAGTGCCAACTTCACGCTCCCTGGCAAGAATGGAGATGCGTTCGACAACGTTTCGTAGCTCCCGCACGTTTCCTTTCCACTCGAAAGTCTTCAGCAGTGCAAGCGCCTCCGCAGTGAAGCGCTTGGAACCCTCACTGATTTCTCCTAAAAATGCTTCTGCAAGAAGGGGGATATCCTCAACGCGCTCCCGAAGCGTGGGAAGCGTGATGGGGACAACATTGAGCCGATGGAACAATGCTTCCCGGAATTCTCCAGCCTGGCTGGCCCGGGCGAGGTCTTTGCTGCTCGCGGCGATGACCCGGACATCGACGGTAATCTGGTCGGACGATCCGATTCGCTGAAACTTCTTCTCTTCGAGGACGCGCAGCAGCTTCGGTTGCAGCGCCGGCGGCATCTCCGATATTTCGTCCAGGAACAACGTCCCGCCATTTGCCAGCTCGAATCTTCCTGCACGCGCATCCGTTGCCCCCGTAAATGCGCCACGCACGTGACCAAAGAGCTCCGACTCGAACAAATCATGTGGAATTGCAGCACAATTTACGGCGATGAACGGTTTGTCCGCACGCTGCCCCTCATAGTGAATCGCCTTCGCAACAAGCTCCTTGCCTGTTCCAGTCTCCCCTATTAGAAGAACATTCGCTGACGAGGGAGCAACCAGACCAATCGTCTCGATGACTGCCTTGATTTCCCTGCTGTTGCCGAGGATCGAATGAACACCTCGCTCTCGGGTAAGGGTTGATTTCAGCTGCTGAATATGCTCACTCTGGAATTCATGTACTTCCGCGCGGTGAATATATTGGGCTGCGATCGTGCTGATGATACCAGCCACCCTCAGGTGATTCGATGAGAATGAGTTTCCATCCCGCGAATTAATGAGGTTGATCATTCCGAAAACTGTTCCCTGGTCCATGAGGGGGACGGCCAGAGCCGGACCAAGTCTCCGAATGCGCGCCGAGGGTTCCTGGAATCGAAATTCCAGAAGGACATCGTTCGTGACAAGCGGCTCCTTGTGTCGTTGAACCCACCCTGCGACCAGATCGTTGATCATATGATCAATCCCGTCCGCAGCTGTATTTGCACAACGAACAAGAGTCTCAGGCTTCTTCGTCCCATTGTCAAAAAGGACAACTGCCGCCCGCTCAGCGCTGCAGAGCGTCAGGCACGAACGAACAATTGTGTCGAGCGATTCTTCAACGCTGAGGGTTGAACTCAGCGCCTGAGCAAGTTGGTTCAGTTGCTCGAGTTCGCGGACGCGTTCAAGGAGCGAAGCGGGGTCAGCTGTTACAGTCATAGTCACTCCAGAAAACTCGAAGAGTTCACTTACTTCCGCAAGTTCGCCAAACGGGACTTCGCTTCGGCAAGTTCCGGCAGGTTCTTTTCAGGATTGTTCCAAATCCGCAGAAGAGTCTGATACTGACCTCTGGCCTTCTCCAGTTCTCCCTTTTGTTCGTAGAGCGCTCCAAGTCGCAGATGGAATACCGGGGAAGTGATATTCACTCTGCCTCCTCCGGAGTGTGTCGACATGAGCAGCTCATATGTGGCAATCGCGGAATCAATGACTCCGACGTTGAACCAGGCACGGGCTCGAAGATCCCGGAATGAAAGCGGGATATTGTGGCGAATCATGTCCGATTCGTAGCTGATGTTTCCATCAATGCCGGGCTCGAGTCCCTGAGTTTTGTCCAGTGCTTCGCGCGTGCTTCCCTCCGCCAACAGGATTTCCCCTTTCAGGTATTGCTTCACAACTCGGGTGTTGTGATCTATGCGGCGGTTGAGCGTGTCCATTCGCAGTGCGTCGAGATGTTCGTTAGCGCCCTTGAGGTTTCCACTTGCAAGATCCAAATACCCCAATGAGAAATGATAAAACGGGTTCTTATCTCGTCCGAACGGTGTTTTCGCTAGCGCTCCGTGCCTGTCTGCAGAATCCGCATAGACTTCGAACTGCTTTCGGGCTTCCTTGAATCGTCCCTTTTCGAGATGAATCCATCCGGTAACGAGACGGGCAATATCTTCGACCTGCTTCGCCTCGTTTGTGCCCCTCGTTTGTCGAAAATTCTGGAGTGCTGTTTCTTCCCGCCCTCGGAAGTACTCAAAGAGTCCGCGCGAGAGGCTTGGGCCAGGTTCAAGCGCGGAAACAGCTCCATCAAGATCTTCCTTGCAGGCTGTGATATACGCAATTCCCCAGAGAGGGCGTTCGCCTTGCTTGCTTCGCTGAGCAAGTTCCCTCAATTTGTTAAGCGCATCGTCGTACTTGCCGACCATGAAATACGTCATAGCCCACGTATCAAGGGCATTGGTGTTCTTTGGATGAGTCTCCACGACTGTTCGGAGGTAGGAAAACGCAAGAGTGGTATCGCTTGTCTGAGCTGCCAATTCGTTTAGCGCCATCTCGTTCGTAGGATCGAGCTCGACGATTTTGTTTAACATGGCTCGTTTTTGAACTGCGTCTCTTTTTGCCACGTACACGTAGAAGAGCGATTTGTACGCTTCTCGTTCGTATGGGTAGCGCTTCACGATTTCACTTAGGATGGAGAATCTTTTCTCTTTGTTGTTCTCAAGGAAACCGGCGTAATCGGCTTCAATTAGCAGACGCATTTTGTCGGAGGCTCGCCATTGCCAGTCGTTCGCCTTCCTCAAAGCTTCGAAGGCCATCGTGGGATTATCCGCGTTGTCCTCGCACGTATAGATACTCCAATACGCTGCGGCAAACGATGAATCACATCTCACGGCCTCCCGGTAGCACTTTGCTGCCTCCTGCCACTCGTAGTTGCCTTCGGCCTCTTTTCCTTTCAAGTACCAGGCAAGTGCTTGAGGCGACTCTGTTGTCAACTGTGCCACGGGACGATCGTATTCTTGAATCCTGCGCTGTGACAGGCCGATTCCACTCTCAGCGGCTTTACTCAGTTCATCGATCTGACTTGCGAGAAGGCTCTCTACACCTTTTCCTTTTGATTCGGCTGCTCTCAGTACTTTTTTCGTCGTAGGGTCAAGGACCTTCATGTTTGAGACAAACAAGTCGCCTGCACGGGTGAAGCTGCCCATAATAAGTGCGCGGATCCCTTCTTTCAGACAGATCTCAGTGCCGAGCTCGGCATCGACATACTTTGGCGTGCCTTTCCCCATGTTCCGGACAATGTCCCGCATTCGTTCCTGCGTGACCACTTGAAGGTATCGTGACTGCTCGAGCCGCGTCTCCAATAGCGTCGGAATTGCCTTCTGTAGGTAGTTGAGAGTCGTGTCACCGCTTAGGTTTTCAAACGAAATGGTCAACACGCGCTCCGGGTGGGACGCGAGCGCGTCATCACCAAGGATGGGCTGAAGGAAATAGTAACCGACAGCCAACGCCAGCAACAACGTTCCAACGGCAACCATTGCCTTCATAAACCGACTTCTGGATCTTTTTGCAGCTGCTGCCTGCGCAATGGTCACTCCTGAGATGGACGAACTGTTTTTCAAGGCCTCAAGATCGCTGGCAAATTCGAGCATTGTCTGATAGCGGTCAGCCTTCGATTTCGAGATGGCATGGTTAACCACCATATCAATCTGTCGAGAGATTTCCGGGCGCCGTATGTGAATTGACGGCGGCATGTCGTTCACGATCGAATACATGACAGCTGCTTCATTGTCGCCGCCAAAAGGCGTTGTCCCCGTCAACATCTCGTAGAGCACGGCTCCGAGCGACCAGATATCTGCCCGGTAATCAACTTGTTCCGCCCTCACTTGCTCCGGCGCCATGTAGGTGGTTGTGCCGAGCCTGCTTCCGCTTTTGGTGATGTCAAAGGACCCGTCGAGTTTCGCCAAACCAAAATCGAGGATCTTCACAACCCTGCTGCCGGTAATGAAGATGTTCGCCGGCTTGATATCCCGATGCACAATCCCATGCCGATGGGCCTCAGAAAGGCCTTGCGCAATTTGAATCGCAACGTTGATCGCTTCCGCCGGCTGAAGAGGACCTCGTTCGATCTTCTTCTTGAGAGTTTCCCCTTCATAGTGGGGCATCACAATGAACATTCGTCCGTCAGACGATTCTTCCACATCAAAGACAGTGCAAATGTTCGGATGGTCGATGGATGACGCGGCCTTTGCCTCAAGAGCAAAACGTTCTTTTAACTTCGGATCGAGAGCGGGCTCGGGCGGGAGAAATTTTAGCGCGACGTCACGATCCAGCCTGAGGTCATGGGCTTTGTAGACAATGCCCATTCCTCCGCCGCCAAGCTTGTCGAGAATGCGATAGTGAGAAACAGTCGTACCAATCATGCGGTGCTATTCACGAAGGAAGACAGGTTTTGGGAGACCCCTGACGCACGACATTTGGAGGGAACTAATGAAGGAACGTAATGGAATGTGTGGAGATTGTCAACGTCAGGGAAGTGCCGACAAATGTCCGGTGCAAAAGTACGGACAAAATGTTGTAGGCACATCCTCACAGATGCTCGAGAGTGCTGAAAATGGGAACATCCGGCAAGATGAACGTCTTTCCGTGTAGCCTCGCGAGTAGCCCCCACCCGGCGGCATCAAGAGCCCGCACGACGAATCATGAGGTCATCGCACAAGAGATCTCAGTCAGCATCTGGTTTTGGGCTCATCCTCATATTCCGTTGCATCAGACAATTGGTCCGATCGCTTGAAGAAACAAACCCCATGTTTCGGGGCTTCTCTCATAGATCTCAAATCAGTTTTACCGATTTCGTGCATGCTTGTCTCGGTTATTCGAAGAGACTTTTCGAATGGGCTCTCAAGAGGATTGAGTTGCAGGACGAAAACTCCATAGCAAAGTGTAACTGTTACCCGTGACCCGAGTAACCAAATTGTCACCACACTGTGTCACACTCTATGACATCCAGAAATCGTGTAACCAAATCGTAACCATTTTGTCTCTAAAAGAGGGTTGGTGACTCGAAACGGAAAAAGAAAAGTGCCCAATTCAAATCGAACTGGGCACTTCCGACTCGATGAAAACGACTTGATGTGATTCAGGAGCTAGTGTTCGCGAGGACGTGCAGGTTCAAGTCTTGTTCCGGGCACAGAAAACGACGCCCCACCTTCTGGTGGGGCGTTCGTTTTCTATCTCATTCGAACGTTATTGAGTCAAGCCGAGTCTCGCCGCAGGCGAGACGAGCTCCTGAGCGAACCCAAGCGAATGGAGTGAGCGAGTCGAGGGAGAGCCGAAGGGTCCTGTTCCGGGCACTCTGAAACAGAAACGCCACTCTTTCTTCGGGTGGCGTTTCTTGTTTCAGCATGTCATCGCAATGGGCTTATGTCCTGCCCGCCCCGCCTTTTTTTGGGCGGGGTTCCGGGCACCAGATGGCCAAATCTGAAAAGATTTGGCCTCTTTGTTTTATGACCCGGAGTTGAACCTGCAACTTTGGAGTGAGCAACTTGAAAGCGGTGCGAGAAAGTTCTGCATCGCGTAAGAGCATCGGGTGATGTCTCAAGTGTCAGGCTGGAGTTGTACAAAACAAGAAGCCCGATTGGCAATAGCCAGTCGGGCTTCTGTGCTTCCATAGAACCTGTCTTGTGGTTAGGGGGCAGAAGTGATTTGCGGAGAGTGGATCATGCTCCAACGGTATCCAGGACCGCTCTTGGATATTTTGCCGCAACGCAGAGAAGTACACGGGCGGCGCCTTCGGGTCTTCTTCTTCCTTGTTCCCAGTTGCGGAGCGTTGCCGGGCTGATTCCAAGCAGCTCTGCAAACTTCTGTTGAGTGAGTCCCAGGTGCCGGCGAATTGCCGATACATTCGGACTCTGAATGCGAAATGTCCTGCTCGAGGCTTTCTTGCCTCGCACAATGGCTCCACCTTGCTCAATACTTGTCACCAACTCATCGAATGTTTCCTTCTTCATTTCAACTCCTTTGCGGCGATTGATCTTAGTATCTTGAGCTGATCTTTGCTCAGATCGCTCCGTTCATTCTTCTTAAATACGAAAAGCATCAGTATTGTGTCCCTTGACTTCAGCCAATACTAGATGATTCTCGTTCCTCCCTGCTTTCCCTTGCCTGAGATCGTCCATCGCAGCTTCCGCAGTCCGTGGCTGCCCGGAATGTCGTTGCCAGCATCCGGGTGTTCTGACAAGAAATGCTGTAGCTCCCGATATTCATCATCGGACAGGGTCTCGAGCACTCGTTTTGTGAACACTGGGGTCTCTACAATGAGCATAAGTCAATATACGCCATTGGCGTATAGTTGTCAAGTGGAATGTCTTGTCACTGTTGGTGGTTGGCGAGACGGGAGAACTCGACAAGCGGCTTCTGTGGCGGTTGCCCCGGATGCATTTGCATTTGTGAGGGTCTGAACGATGGCTTCGGTGGCTCCACCCAGTGGAGAGAAGTAGGCCTGCAATGTCGTAGTCGGGGATTCTGTCTGGGGAGGAGAGGGAGTGTTCCGGCCAGTCAAAAAGGGAACGACGGCCGCCAGAATGAGGATGAAATGCCAAGATGTTATCTTCGTCGCTTTCACAGATATCGCCAATGCAAATAGATGGATCGACTATTCCCTTGAATTCAATGCCATTTCAAATACCCGGTACAGATGTGTGAGTTCTGTAAAATTCGGGCCCCGCCCTGAGCGAGTCCCGATGACTTCTATCGGGACGAGGCGAAGGGTTCCGGGCACTCCGAAACAGAAACGCCACCCTTTCTTCAGGTGGCGTTTCCTGTTTCAGCATCTCCCTGACGCAGGTTGAAGGTCAAGCTGAGCGCTTTGTGCGAAGTCCCGAGCGAGGTCTACGTTATTCGCGGACCGAGTCGAAGGGCCTGCCCCTCCGCTTCTCAGCGGGGTTACAACCCCAGCGAACGCCGGATCCCCAATTCCACCCCGCGCAGCTCAGCCAATCCTCTCATTCTCCCAAAGAGTGAATAGCCGGGATACACCTTCGCACGTTCCTGATCGGCCTTCATGAGATGGCCATGATCCGGCCGCATCGGGATTCTGATGTCTTTCCTTCCATCTTCGGTACGCCGCTTTTGCTCCAGGAGCAGGGTCCTGATGACTCCGTACATGTCGACATCGCCTTCCAGGTGATTGTCTTCCACAAAATCACCTTGAGGGTCTTTGGTGACGTTGCGCAGGTGTATAAAATTGATACGCGGCGCGAACAGCTCCGTGAGTTCCTGAAGGTCGTTCTTCATCCCGGCACCAAAGGACCCGGTGCACAGCGTGATGCCGTTCGACGTTGAATCATATGCGGCGAGTATCTGTTCCACATCCCTCTTATTGCTCACGATCCTTGGCAGTCCCAGCAGTGGAAACGGCGGATCATCAGGATGGATTGCAAGACGCACGCCGGACTCTTCAGCAACCGGGACTATCTCCTTCAGGAATCGAGTCAGGTTGTGCCGGAGTTCATTTTCCCCGATCGAATCATACATGTGTAGAGCATCTTTCAATTGCGCAAGCGTGTACGCCTCTCCCGAGCCAGGAAATCCAAGGAGCACCGTCTGCACCAACGCATCGCGTTGGCGCTCGCTCAATGTGTCGAAGTATTGCCGGGCGTTTCTCGCCTCATCCTCCGTGTAGTCGGCCTCCGCCCCTTCCCGCTTCAGAATATGCAGATCGAAGGCTGCAAAGACTCTCGATTCAAATTTCGACGTGATAGACCCATCTTTGAATTCAACACCCAGATCAGTCCGCGACCAATCAAGGACCGGCATGAAATTGTAGCACACCGTTTCGACGCCGCACCGGCCCAGATTCGATAGCGAGATCTTGTAGTTTTCGACAAGGCGCCCGCAGTTCATGTTGTTCGTCTTGATTCCCTCATGGACAGGCAGACTTTCCGCCACGGACCATCGCAAACCCGCCGATTCTATTTCCCGTTTTCTTTTCATGATCTCTTCAACTGTCCATTGTTCACCGGCGGGGACATGATGCAGCGCTGTCACGATCCCAGTAGCCCCTGTCTGCTTCACTTCGTCAAGCTTGATGGGATCTTGAGGACCGAACCATCTCCAGGTCTGTTCCATCGACATGAGTTGTTTCCTTTTCTAAGTATTTGGTGCTCATTTGAATGCCATCAGGTCAGAAACGAGCTTGCAGACCTCAAACATGACGATCGCCACATCGGCGGCGAGAGAACGGACTGATTTCCGGGGGATTCAATGAATTCTCTCGAAAATGGGACGCCCCCATTGACCAAAATAGTGTTTTTTTTCTTGACTTCTTGAAACTCCCTAATTATTATTGAAACGGTTCAATTATTGTTTAACCCATTAAATAGTACCGCAGTTCCTGCCTTCCGATAGAAGCAATTCCCACGGAACAGGGGTCCCACATCAATGAGACCGAGATGACTGCGGATGAATGGGTTCAAGCCGGCATAATGAGCTGAGGCATGGCCTCCGCAAAGCCTCCGCCTATGCCGGTGTACCTGCATTCGCTTCCATCTGAAGTATGGCGCTCTAACCGTGAGCCTGCTTTGGAACTCGCCACGAAAGAAAACAATGATAGAAAAACCGCTTCTCAGGGAACAGGAAAGCCGTCAGGAAGTGCCCGCGTACAAAGATTGCGGGCTGCCCGTCGACGCCCGCCTGGCCGATCTCCTGGCACGCATGACCGTCGAAGAAAAGGCTGCGCAAGCACTATGCATCTGGCGCCTGCCGCACACCTCCCTGTTCGATGATACGGGGAAACTCGACCATACAAGCGTTCAGCGAAACCTCTGCAACGGCATTGGACAGATAGCGCGCATCAGCGACAGGGCTGGAGGACAGTCACCAGCGCAGATGGCGGAGTTGACGAATACGCTTCAGAAGTTCCTTGTTGAAAAGACCCGACTCGGAATTCCCGCCATCTTCCACGAAGAATCGCTTCACGGACTGGTCGCGCGGGATGCTACCAGCTACCCGCAGCCGATAGGGCTGGCCTCGACGTTCAATCCTGAACTTGTCGAGAATATCCACGCTTCCATCGCCGAAGCTACAAGAGCGCGGGGAGCACATCAGACTCTGGCACCGGATCTCGACCTTGCCCGTGACGCTCGTTGGGGACGGTTCGAGGAAACGTATGGCGAAGACCCCTACCTTGTGAGTCAGATGGGAATTGCCGCCGTCCGCGGCATGCAGGGAGACGGCTCGCTCAAGGACAAGGAGCGGATCATCGCGACCATCAAACATTTTGCCGCACATGGCCAGCCAGAGTCCGGCTCCAACTGCGGTCCCGGCGATTTCTCAGAACGCCTCCTGCGCGATACCTTCTTCTTCCCGTTCAGGGAAGTCATTCGGAAAGCAAACGCTCTCTCGGTAATGCCCTCCTACAACGAAATTGATGGGGTCCCCTCTCACGCAAACCGGTGGCTCCTGCAGGATGTTCTTCGGGGAGAGTGGGGTTTTCGCGGTGTCATCGTCTCCGACTACTTCGCAATCACGGAACTCCATGAACGTGAAGAAGCGTCAAGTTTCCGTGTTGCGAAAGACAAAGACGAAGCCGCCCGCCTCGCCTGCGAGGCTGGAATCAATGTCGAAACCCCGGACCCGGACTGTTATCCCGCTCTGACGCGGTTGATCAACGAGGGAAAGCTGAAAGAGTCAGCGCTCGACAATCTGATCTCCCCGCTTCTCCGATTGAAATTCCAGCTTGGTCTTTTTGAAGACCCTTACGTTCAGTTCGACGAACAACGCCACAAGCGTAACCTGGAACGGGACAGTACGATCGCTTTGCAGGCAGCGCGAGAAACGATTACGCTGCTGAAGAATGAAGCGAACCTGCTCCCGCTCGCTCCCAGGAAGAACAGCACCATAGCGGTCATCGGGCCAAACGCGGACCGGTTGCTGCTTGGGGGGTACAGCGGCACTCCCCCGCATTTCAAATCTGTGTTGCAGGGCATCAAGGAAAAAGCGGGAGAAGGTGTGAATGTGGTCTATAGTGAAGGATGCAAAACCACGATTGGCGGCTCATGGAGCGATGATCTCGTCACCCTTCCCGATCCCGAAGAGAACCGGAAGCTGATCGGCCTCGCCGTCGCAGCAGCACAGAAATCGGATGCAGTAGTGCTTGTCCTCGGGGACAACGAACAAACGTCCAGAGAAGCGTGGAGCAAGGTGCACATGGGTGACAGGCCGGATCTGGACCTTTTCGGTATGCAAAACGAGCTTGCAAAGGCCGTTCTGGATACAGGCAAACTTGTGATCCTCGTACTGTTCAACGGACGTCCAAACAGTCTCAGCCAGATTCACGCCCGCATTCCAGCGATACTTGAATGCTGGTACCTGGGACAGGAAACCGGATCGGCAGTGGCAGATGTGCTGTTCGGGAATGTCAATCCCGGTGGCAAACTCCCGGTATCGATTCCAAGATCCGCAGGGCACATTCCCTGTTTCTACAATCACAAGCCATCAGCGCGGCGCGGGTATCTGTTCGACGACATCACACCGTTATATCCCTTCGGGTTCGGTCTGAGCTACACGACCTTCAGCTTCAGCAACCTCCGGTTGGAGAATCAGACGATTCAAAAGGACGGATCGACCAAGGTCCTGATCGATGTGACGAACACCGGCAATCGTGCCGGATCCGAGGTCGTTCAGATGTATATACGTGATATGTTCAGCTCCGTGACCCGCCCGGTGAAGGAATTGAAGGGATTCAGGAAAGTCTGGCTTGGACCGAAGGAATCGAAGACGGTAGCCCTGGACATTCTGCCGGAACACTTGGCGTTTACGAATATTGAAAAGCACTATGTTGTCGAGCCCGGCGATTTCGAAATTATGGTAGGGAGTTCTTCGCTTGACCGGGACCTCGAAAAAACGGTGCTTCATGTGAAATAGGGGCGGACAAACGGACGAGGGGGCGGAAGTCACGATGTTCAATTACGCAACCACACACTTACTCTTCGGGTGATACGTGCAATCAAGCACTGAAAAGCTGTCGGTCAGGGAAAAAATCGGCTACGGGTTTGGAGACGGCGCGGCCAATTTCGTCTTCCAGACGATGCTCATCTTTCAGCTGGGCTTCTACACCGACGTGTTCGGCCTTTCCGCAGTTGCTGCAGGCACCTTACTTCTTGTGGGGCGATTCTGGGATGCAGCGTTTGATCCTTTCATGGGCGTTGTTGCAGACCGCACGAACACCAGATGGGGTAAGTTTCGGCCCTGGGTCCTCTGGTCAGCAGTACCATTCGCAGTCATGTTCTTCCTTGCGTTCACCACTCCGGATTTTGGCAGCACCGGGAAACTCGTGTACGCGTACATCACCTACATCCTTCTGATGACGGTGTATTCGGTCAACAACCTGCCGTACTCGGCACTCAACGGTGTCATGACCGGTGACGTGAACGACCGCACAAGCCTGTCGTCCTACCGCTTCTTCTTTGCCATGGCCGCAGCGCTCGTCGTACAGGGATTGACGCTCCCCATGGTCAGCAAGTTCGGGCAGGGTGATGCCGCCAAGGGATGGTCGATGACGATCGGAGTGTTCGCTCTCCTGAGTATCGTTTTCTTCGTCATCACCTTCTTCAGCGTACGCGAACGCATCAAGCCGGATCCCAACCAGAAATCATCCCCCAAGCAGGATTTCGCCGATCTTTTGAAGAACACCCCGTGGATTTCGATGTTCGTGCTGACGTTGTTTCTTTTCATCACGCTCGCTCTGTGGGGAAGCGCGATGTTCTACTACTTTACCTACTTTGTGGACAAGAACCAGTTGTTTGGTTTCCTCCAATCGTGGGGACTCGTGACGACCACATCCGGCGGCACTCTGGTGGCCACGAGTTGGTGGCATGACATCCTGAACGCATTCGGGCTCATCGCGACGACGGATCGGACCAACGTTACGTCCGTCGGATTCAGCCTCTTCAACATGTCCGGACAGTTTGTGATGATCCTCGGCGTGATTGCGTCCAAACCTCTTTCGATACGTTTCGGGAAGAAGACCGTATTCCTCGTGGGGCTGGCGCTGACGACCCTGTTCACTGCCCTGTTCATCATGCTGCCATCCGACGCCGTGGGACTCACGTTTATCCTGAATCTTCTGAAATCTCTCGCGTACGGTCCGACGATCCCGTTGCTGTGGGCCATGATGGCTGATGTTGCCGATTATGCGGAATGGAAAACCAGGCGCCGCGCTACGGGCGTTGTGTTTGCAGGGATTGTGTTTGCATTGAAGGCAGGACTCGGATTCGGCGGGGCAATTTGCGGCTGGCTGCTTGCGGCGTACGGATACATTCCGAACATCGTGCAGTCGGAAGGGGCCCTCCTGGGCATCCGCATGACGGCAAGTATCTTCCCTGCTACCACGTTCCTCATCGGTGTGATAGCGCTTTCGTATTACGGGATCAACAAGAAACTGAATATTCAGATCCAGGACGAGCTCGCGGAAAGGCGAAAGAGTTTTTCAACCGTGACCCCGTGACGTTGAATCACAATTGAAAGAACCATAATGTCGAAAACGTACTTCCCGAAAATCCAGAAACCCATCCCATTCGAGGGGAAAGATTCCAGGAATCCCCTTTCTTTCAAGTACTACAATAGAGATCAACGCGTCGGCTCCAAAACGATGGGCGAGCATCTTCGCTTCGCCGTCGCTTATTGGCATACCATGCTGGGAAGCGGCGCCGATATGTTCGGAGGTGCCAGTTTCGCACGAGCCTGGCGCCAGGCGAGCGACCCGATGGATCGCGCCAAAGAGACGCTGGATGCCGCGTTTGAGTTCCTGCAGAAACTTGGTGTCGATTACTACTGCTTCCATGACCGCGACATCGCTCCTCAAGGTGAGAACTTTTCTGAATCGGTGAAGAACCTGCAGGAGATTGTCCGGATTGCAAAGCAGATGCAGAAAGCAACCGGCGTCAAGCTGTTGTGGGGAACGGCCAATTTGTTCAGCGATCCGATTTATTCGCAGGGCGCAGGTACAAGCCCCAATGCCCACGTCATGGCGCACGCTGCCGCACAGGTCAAGAATGCGATGGACGCCACGAAGGAGCTTGGCGGTGAGAACTACGTTTTCTGGGGGGGACGCGAAGGATACGAGACGCTGCTGAATACTGATCTCAAGCGAGAGCAGGAGCAGATGGCGCGATTCTTCCACATGGCCGTCGACTACAAGAAGAAAATCGGCTTCAAAGGACAATTCCTCATCGAACCGAAGCCCGCTGAGCCTTCAAAACACCAGTACGATACCGACGCCGCTACGACCCTTTCGTTCTTGCAGGAATATGATCTGATCGACCATTTCAAACTCAACATTGAAGCCAACCACGCCACGCTCGCTGGGCACACGTTTGAGCACGAACTCGCAGTTGCTTCGGCAGCGGGCAAGCTCGGAAGCGTCGATGCAAACCGCGGCGATCTTCTTCTCGGCTGGGATACTGATCAATTCCCGACAGACATCTATGCGACAACCCTGGCGATGCTTGTCATCCTCAAGCAGGATGGTTTGGGCAAAGGGGGACTCAATTTCGACGCGAAGGTACGGCGGAGTTCAACCGACCCCTACGACCTGTTCCATGCGCATATTGGCGGCATGGATGCATTTGCGAAGGGGCTGCTGATTGCGCACGAGATCATCAAGGACAAAGTGTTTTCAAAGTTCATTGATGAGCGCTACGGCAGCTTCAAGTCAGGTATCGGCGCGAAGATTATGGCTGGAAAAGTCGGACTCGCAGAGCTCGACCAATGGGCCCGCAGGCAAGGCAAGCCCGAACCCGCAGGGGGCCGGCAGGAAATGCTCGAGAATATTCTGAACTCATACATTCTGCGGTAAGTCATCCGAATCTGGAACTATCAACATTGCCGGTCAACCGTCTCGTCCGGTAAAGCACAGCATTAATATAAGGAGACACTGTTGTGAAAAAATCATTGGGTCTGATTGCAGCAATGACGTGGTCGGCCGGCCTTCGTGTCGGACGGCATTCCTGGTCAAAGGTCGTTCTCCTGGCGGGAATATCTTTCCTTCTGGTCGCTCAGACGGTCCTTGCGGGGGGGGTGCTGAAAGGAAAAGTGTACGACAAGGACACGAAGGATCTGCTCCCTGGAGCCAACGTGACGATCAAGGGAACAAGCCTGGGAGCCTCGACGGATCTGAACGGCGGGTTTTCCATCCCCAACGTTCCTCCGGGAACCTACACACTTCAGGCCTCCTATATCGGGTATCGCTCCGTAAGCGCTGAGGTGAAAATCTCGAACGACGAGACAGTTGTTCACGACTTTTCCCTGGCGCCAGTGGCGATCCAGGGACAGGAGTTCGTCGTCACCGGGCAGGCCCAGGGCCAGATGCAGGCGATCAACCAGCAGCTGGCATCAGACAAGATTGTGAGCATTGTCTCTGAAGCAAGGATTCAGGAATTGCCGGACTTCAACGCAGCGCAGGCAATAAGCCGTCTGCCGGGCGTATCCACGCTCCAGAGTTCCGGCGAAGCGAACAAGGTCGTGATCAGAGGTTTGGCTCCAAAGTTCAACCAAATTACGATTGGCGGAGTTTCGCTTGCAACGACTGGCAGCACACAGATCGGAGTAAGCTCCCAGGGCGGAACTGCCGGGTCAATCAACAATGACAGAAGTGTAGATCTATCCATGATGTCTCCCTACATGATAAAATCTATCTCCGTCTACAAGTCGTTGACGCCGGATATGAATGCCAATTCCATAGGCGGCACCGTGAACATGGAGCTGCGCGAAGCCCCATCAGATTTCCATTCCGACTTTCTTTTCCAATCGGGCTATACTCAGAAGAGCAATCAGTATGGAAATTTCAGAGCAGTCGCATCTGCAAGCACTCGTTTCTTGAATGACAAGCTCGGCGTGTATCTCCTGGGGAATATTGAACAGTATGACCGTGATGCCGACAACATGAATGCCGGCTATGAAATCACGTCAGACACGAAGGGTGATAACGGCTATCTTCCTGTAAGGGTCACGAACGTCCAGCTGAACCGCCATTTTGAAACCAGGAAACGTTTCGGCGGAAATCTGATAGTTGATTATATTTTGCCCTCGGGCTCCATCAAACTTGTCAATATGTTCAGCCGGCTGAATTCAGATTACAGGGACTATCGGACAATACTGAACTATTCCTCGCTCACATCGGATCTGATTTTCAGGTATCAGGAGGGTGAGAACAACGTTGACCTGGCCATGAATTCGCTCGTCTTCAGTTATGACCTGGGATTCATGACGTTCGACCTCAGGGCGGCGAACAACTATTCAAGGAACAATCTGCCCGAGGCGCCGCAATCCGAGTTTTATCAGACCCGCGGTGTCGGGACTTCGACACCCAACACAACTCCGGAGAACCTGACCTCCCTTATTCGCTATGGGGGCACGGAGACGACGTATCTCAACACGCTGACTTTGTTCAGCTCCAGCTACAAGGAAAACGGGCAGACATACAAGGCGGATTTCAAAGTTCCGTTTCGTTTGGGTTCCGACCTGGCCGGCTACCTGAAGTTTGGCGGTGAATTCAATACCACTCGCCACCAAAACTCTCAACGTACGCCTTATGCAACAATATCAGGAACAAACACGATCCAGTCGGCAATTTCGAACGGGATCCGAGGACAATTTCCGGGGATGACGTTCAACAGCGGTTTAAACATTTTCACATCGACCGGCTTTACATCTCATGACAGTGACATCCTTAAGAGTTTTCTTGACGACCGTTTCGGAGGCATCATTTGGGCCAACGATCCCAGTTTGCTTACCGGCATCATCCATTATGTTGCAGGCAATCCTGCATTCAGTTCGTACAATGCGACGGCGGTGGAACCCGGCGGTTGGTTCAACGGCTACTTCCAGACTCTTCCTAATACCTACAAATACGTCGAGGACTATACTGCCGCATTCGTGATGTCTGAATTGAAGTATGGAAATCTGATGGTTATCGGCGGTGCGCGATATGAAAAGGACAAAGGAGTGTACGATGCGTACGTTCTGATGGACGGACGTGACGACAAGAGCCAGAAATATTTCGATGTGAATGCAACTCCGACAAATGAATTCTTCCTTCCGATGGTCCAGGCGAAATATGATGTAACGGATTGGTGTGATGTCCGTGCCGGATATACACAGACGTTGGCCCGTCCGGATTATCATCAGCTTTCACCATCCTACACCATCAGCTATGGCCAGGGCACAGTGCGGTCCGGCAATCCCGATCTCAGAACGGCCCATGCCTATAACCATGATCTCATATTGACGTTCCACACCAATGAACTGGGACTTCTCTCCATCGCCGGTTTCTACAAGGAAATAAAGGACTTCACGTACTCAACGCAATATTCGCTCTACACCACAGCGCCCGCGGGCGTTGCCACGGTCAATTCCTTCAGCATTGGAGGAACGGCTCCTGTAAAAGGAGCAACCCTCTTCACGTATATGAATACTCCTTATATTGCCTTCGTCAGAGGTATTGAAGTGGATTTTCAGACACGGTTCTGGTATTTGCCGTCGCCACTCAACGGAGTGCTGCTCGGTATCAACTACACGCGGATTTCCTCGAATGCCACGTATCCCTGGAGAAACGCCAGGACAACGATCATCGGTCCCAGGCAGACGCTCACGGAAGTCTTTGATAGTACTCGTGCAGGGCGTCTCGTGAACCAGCCCAACGACATCGTCAATGCTTCTCTCGGCTACGACTACAAAAACTTTTCCGCCCGTTTGTCGATTGTCTTCCAGGGTAATTCAGTCAGCAACATTGGCAATTTCCCCGAGCAGGACGGCTTCACCAGAGACTATTTCAGGATGGATGCTTCGGTACGACAGATTCTTCCATGGTTTGGCATCGAAGTCTTCCTGGATATATTCAATCTCAACAACAGGAACAACGCCTCGGCTCAGCAATCAATCAACGGCTTCACGAGTCAACAGAACTATGGCCTTACGGGCAATTTGGGACTCAGATACCGGCTATGAAATACCTAATCATTCATTCTCCAACAAAACAGGTGGAGGAACAACTATGAAACATCTTTTACGCACGCTATTCCTTGCAGCGATGATGTGCACATCACTCTATGCACAGAAACAAGTGGTTGTAGTCAGCGATTACTGGGAAACAAGTAAGGAAGGAACGCTTAATGATGCCGTGACTGCAGCAATCACTGGTGGCAGATTGTCAAATACTATTTTCAAATTAAAGCCGTACGGCACATACGTTCTTACCGGATCTATCATTACTCCTCCGGGACAAACGCTCGAAATTACTGCAGATGCTCCCGGGACCACGCAGACGACTTCCCCGCCTATGATTTGTTGGACCGCCAGTACGGCTCCCTCCAAGACATACATGTTCGATATCGCCGGGACAATCAAAATGTCGAACACATGGCTCTTATGGGCCAGCCTTGACGGGACACGATTTACCTCAACAATCCGTGTCGGCGATTCATCTTCAGTCGGCGGCCGCTGCGAATTTACGAACGTCATGTTCGATTATGTGCAGCAAGCTTCCAGCGGTGCCATACAACCGTTTGCCACTCATTTCAAAGGGTTTATCAAGAACTGTTATTTCAGAAACTGCACTGACAATCATTTCAGATACTACAGCAGGGCAGTCTCAGTCCCCTATGCGGCTCAAGGAATACATACAGATAGTCTGCAATTCGAGAATTGCACTTTCGCAAATATAGGATATGTCTATATGCAAGAAGCAGCGAATTATGGAGATAACGTCTTCTTCAACCACTGTACCTTCTATAACGTTGTCCAGTTCCCGCTGGAGAGCGGATGGTGGTGGAAGATGTATGTTACAAATTCCCTGTTCATAAACACGTTCATGTACGGTTACATCCCGTCGGCGCCGGGCGGCATCAATGGCGGTACTATTACAATCGCTCCTATCGATAGCGGTGCCATGGGAGGAGGCTTCGGATTCACCGTCCCCTTCAGCGAACAGGATCGCCGCATACTGTTCGCATACAACAACTACGCTCTTGACCCATGGCTCGTCGATTGGATGGGATGGGGCCCCAATGGCAACCCCTACAGCCAGGACAAGCATAGAACCAGACTTGATACCGACATACCACTTCCGATGCCAATGTTCAATGGTCAGACCTTGACATTTTTTGATTCAACGTCCGCGGGAAAGAAAGTCTGGCCGTATATGAACAGAGCCCAGAATGACAGCATTAATCCTGGTTTTGTCAATCCGCCAGTGAACATAGATTCTTTGAAGACATTCCTGTATAAAAAGTGGAATGACAACTCCGATCACCCGTGGGAATGGGCGTCGTGGAATTCATACACGCAAACATGGCCTGTCAAGGAGAACATGTCTTATACAAATACCAAGCTGAAGACCGGTGCAATGGGTGGGTTCCCGAAGGGCGATCTCTATCATTGGTGGCCAACGCAGTACACGGCGTGGGCGGCACAATCGGCTGCAGAAAACACAAGAATCAATACGTGGTTGACGACGGGCAAGGATCCCCTGGCCTCAAGCGTAGAGAAGCTGGGCAGCGTTGTTCCTCAGGAGTACGCGCTCAGTCAGAATTATCCAAATCCCTTCAACCCGTCGACACAAATCGAATACTCTGTCCCGAAGACGGGCCATGTTTCGTTGAAGGTCTTCAACGAGCTTGGTCAGGAAGTAGCAACACTCGTCGATGGAGAGCAAAACCCCGGTAAGTATGTGGCGACGTTCGACGCCAAAGGGCTTACAAGCGGTGTCTATTTCTATCGTCTGCAATCCGGAACGGCTTCACTTACACAAAAACTGATTCTCATGAAATAATAACTAACCCACAATTCGTTAACCTTCTAAAGGAGTAGGATTATCATGAAGAAACTCTTCGTGTTAATGGTCTTGGCAACGGTCGTTCTCGGTTTGATGGGAACTGCGTTGCAGGCTCAGACCCTTGTCGATCAATGGGGTAAGACCGCTCGCGGATCGGCCTGGCCGATACTCAATACTTCCACTACCCCTGCCGGAAACGGCAGCATGGGCGGAGCCTCAAAACCATCAGGGGCTTCACTCAGCGGTGGTTTCAATACAATCACATTAAACGCAGGCGAGACGATCGTCGTCAACGGCAAGATGGAATTTGTTGGGGGTGATCCAGGTGCAGCCTATACTGCGCTTCGCTATGCCCTGCATTTTCAGGACAGTGCGTCATTGAGCGGTCGAAATACCGTAGACGCTATGTGGACCAGCACAAAATCACACTCTGGTTACCAGTTCACACCACGCTCAGGCGGTACTGACATGGCAAATGGTGGGGGCGGATCAGGTGTGATCTGGACAGTTGCTAACGGCAATTGGAATAGTACCTACAGCAATAATGGCGGTCCTATATTCTCAATCCTTCAGGCTCCTCGCCTTGCGGTAATCACAAAGGGCGTTTATGATTGGGGCATTTCGGTCACAGCATTGGCTAATGGCACGAACGAGGTTCGATTCTATATACAGAAACAATTCGCTGCCGGTGGACAATCTGCATACTGGACTGGCGGGACCGGCATTGACGCGGGCGCAGTGTCCAGGAAGTTTAATTTCATTTCGTTCTGGACCAACAACGACATAGACGCCTCCGTAACCGGGATGAACCTGACTGGCGTCACAGTCCAGAAGGGAGCCCCGATTACTGTTACTGCAGCACCGTGGGCAGCATTCTATGTCGACAATTGGGGTGCGAGTCGCGGAACAGCCTGGAAGATCAAGAACGACTCTACCTACCTCGTCGGAGATGCCATGATGTCCGGAGCCTCAAAACCATCCGGGGCCAGCCTGAGTGGAGGTTTTGGCGAGACGATTCCAGTAGCAGTAGGCGAGGCGATCATTGTCAGTGGATCGCTTGAGTATGTTGGAGGTGGTGCAGGTCCGGCCTATACTGGCCTTCGCTACGCTTTGACATTTCAGGACAGTATGAAACTGAACAATAGGCTGAAAGACTCCGCCTTGTGGGTCACGAGCGCTCCCAGCGGCACCACAAAAGGATCTTATGGATACGAGTTCACACCAAGGTCAGGCGGTACCGACCTGGCAAATGGTTCAGGTGGATCAGGTGTGATCTGGACGGTTATTAACGGCAACTGGAATAGTACGTTTAGCAATGGCGGCGGGCCTATTTTCTCAATCCTTCAATCTCCCCGTCTTGCGGAAATTTCGATGGGCGTCTATAATTGGTCCATCTCCGTTCAGGCCTTAAGTAATGGTACAAACGAGGTACGATTCTATATAGAAAAACAGCATGCCGCAAATCAACAAACGACATACTGGACGGGTGGAATTGGCATTGACGCAGGAGCAGTATCCAGAAAATTCAATTTTGTTCATTTCTGGATCAACAACGACATAGAAGCCGCCACATCGGCGTTCAAACTCACCAACGTCAAGGTTGACAAAGGAGCTCCGATTACTGTCACTGCACCTCCATGGCAAGCATATTACGTTGACCAGTGGGGCTTCATTGGTGGCCGAATGTACGGATGGAACTTTATTCCAGATCCCGATCGTATCGTCGGAAATGCCGGAATCGGCGGCACCGCTCCGAACGGGAAATGGGCTGCAATCCGTGGCGGCTTTGACCCTGTTACACCCACCGCAACGAAAGCGCTTCTTATTACAGGAAAAACGGAGTTTGTGAATGGCGGCTTCCAGGCACCGAACTCTTTCCGGTTTGGTGTCTTCTACAGCGACGCGGCAGGAAAGGTTATCGTTGACTCTTCGAAAGCCACGCTTCCAGATTCCTCACGCTGGGATGGAGTGGAGACAGCTCATACCGGATACCTGTTCATCCCGCCAAGCGGAACGAACGGTCTCGCCAGCTGGCCGGGCTTGAGCAAGACAGCAAGCTCAGGCGCCGTTGTCAACGGTGCGTGGCTGCACAATGATTATCCGGCCGCGGGTGCTGGAATCCTGACGTCGAATTACACACTCGGAACACAGGTCCAGACTCCGGCGAATGCGGATGCCAAAGCGGGCATCTATAACTTCGCTATTTCGGTTGCAGCAACAGCCGGCGGGGCTGATGTACGATTCAAACTGGCCAAGGCCGACAACAGCTACGCGATCACCGGAAAGCTGACAGACACCAATGTCCCGGTCGCAACAACCAAGTTCAATTCTATTGCGTTCGCCATTGCAGGCGGTCAGGCGACCACCGGCATGAAGCTGACCGATGTCAAGATCGATTACGTGGATGTCGGCACACTTCCTCTGGTTGCACCTCAGGGAGCGGCAACCGATGTCGAGCAGAATACCAACGTGATTCCGGCGGAATTCGGACTCGCTCAAAACTACCCGAACCCGTTCAATCCCTCGACGGCAATCTCGTATGACGTCGCAAAGTCCGCACGCGTGTCCATCCGTGTGTATGACTTGCTGGGTCGTGTGGTTGCGCAGCTTGTGGACGGAGTCCAGTCACCGAGCAGGTACACCATTCATTGGAACGCTGCAGGTCTGAGCAGCGGTACCTATCTCTACCGGATCGATGCCCAGAGCCAGGATGGTTCAGGCACGTTCACCTCGGTGAAGAAACTGATGTTGGTGAAGTAACGTTTGTACCAGATATATGCGGCCCGTCCGTGAGCAACGGGCGGGCCGTTTTTATTTCACGACCATCGTTGATGATATCAGGAAGTGAGTACCCCGATGCTTCTTTTTCACAAGGTTCGCTACACTAGATTATCCAGGAATCCAGACGATTATTTTCGACCAGGCGTGTCGTCACCGCGAAGCCTCGCGGATTGCACACGGTGGTTCAAAACAGTCGTTATGATTCTTATCGCAGCGTTGGCGTACCTCCCTTACACTGTGTCGTCTCAACCACTGGCGACCGGCAAAGGCAAGTTCCTCGGCAGCAGTGTGAAGTCTGTCCGTTCCGATTTCACGAAGTATTGGAACCAGGTTACAGCGGACGACGCGGGAAAATGGGGAAGCGTTGAAGGGACTCAGGACGCGTACACCTGGACCCCTCTGGATAACATCTACAATTTTGCCATCACGAATGGATTCCCTTACAAGCATCACAATCTGGTGTGGGGAAATCAGCAACCTTCATGGATCACATCGCTCGATTCAGCCAGTCAGCGAGCCCAGGTGGAAGAATGGATCCGGCTCGTTGGAGAACGGTATCCGAAGACGACCTTCGTGGATGTAGTGAACGAACCGTTGAACGGACCTGCTGCATACAGAAACGCCCTGGGAGGGAACGGTACAACCGGCTGGGACTGGGTGATCACGGTATTTCAGTGGGCGCGGAAACATCTCCCCGGGGCAAAACTTCACATCAATGAGTACAATGTCCTGCAAAGCAACACCGTCACAGACAGATACATTGCATTGATTGACACGCTGAAGGCGAGGGGCCTGATTGATGGCCTTGGCATCCAGGGACATTACTTTGAGTTCAAGAGTTCTGCAGGCTCGAGTCCATCCTACTCCTATCCGGTCAGCACCTTGAAGAGCAATCTGGACAGGCTGGCAACGCGAGGACTGCCAATCTACATCACCGAGTTCGATATCAACGAAATTGATGACGGCATTCAGCTGCAAAACTATCAGATCTACTTCCCTTTGTTCTGGGACCATCCGTCTGTGAAAGGTATTACGCTGTGGGGTTACGCGGAGAACTCAATATGGAAGCCGTACGCGTTCTTGATCGACTACAGAAATGCCCCCCGACCTGCCCTTCAGTGGCTCAAAGGATATGTTGCGGGCCCTGCTATCCCCGCAATCATTTCTCCGACCGGGGCATCAGCAGTTCCGCGTAACCCGAAATTGATCTGGCGTTCCTCATCATCGGCCAGTTCATATCGTGTCCGGGTCTCCGACGACAGCACGCTTGCGACTGCTCTTGTGGATGCCACGGTGAGCGATACTGTTCTCCAGCTCAGCCCGCTTCGCCCAAACACTACGCACTACTGGCAGGTGAATGCGACGAACACTTACGGCACGAGCGACTACTCGCTTACACGTAGTTTTGTGACTAACTCGACTGTCGTCGGCGTAGAAGAGAGCGGTCATATTCCGGAAGAGTTTGCGCTGCACCAGAACTATCCGAATCCGTTCTCCGCCGGAGGCGGATCCGCCTTTGGCGGAAATCCGACAACATCCATCAGCTTTCACCTGCCTACCGACCTGACGAAGGGGCAGTCTGGTCTGGCGGGCCTTTCACAACTCAGCTCTGTAAAGCTGATCGTATATGATGCACTTGGGCGTGAAGTCGCGACACTCGTCGACGGGGAGAAACCGGCGGGTTCCCACACCGTTGTCTGGAACGCCAAAAACGTGCCCTCGGGTGTCTATATTTACCGAATCGTGGCCGGCGATCACGTCGACAGCAAGAAGATGCTGCTGATGAAGTAGCAGTGTACTTTGGTCAATACGCCATCCCGACCGGAAGATCGGGATGGGTGAAATGTGTACGTCCGGGAGAGAGAATTCGTATGATCGAGCTCATGTGGAGTTGGTTTGCATCCAGGTTTTCCGCCTGGTCTCATTTCCATATGCGATTCCACCTGGCGATTGTGAGTCCTCGTGTGATCGGTGCGCTGAGTCTCGTCCTTGCTGTCATGTGTCTTTTGCCGGTCCCGCTGTCTGCGCAACGGCTCGCCGACGGCAAAGGAAGGTTTCTTGGTGGCAGCGTGGGCTCCTCCATCTCCCGACATCTGACCCGCTACTGGAACCAGATGACGCCCGGCAATGCAGGGAAATGGGGTTCGGTTTCGTTTTCGCAGGGGCAATATAACTGGACCTACCTTGATTCGCTGTACAATTACGCGCTCCAAAATGGAATGATCTACAAGCATCATACACTGGTCTGGGGAAGCCAGCAACCCGGGTGGATCGCAGGTCTTGATACCGCCACTCAACGCAGGGAAGTGGAAAACTGGATTCGCCTCGTCGGCCAGCGGTATCCAAAGATGAATTTCGTCGATGTCGTCAACGAACCGCTCCATACACCTCTCCCCTCGTACAAGAATGGGCTGGGAGGTGATGGCGCTACCGGATGGGACTGGGTGATCACAGCGTTCACGTGGGCGCGGCAATACTGTGCACCAGGTGTCAAGCTGATCTTGAATGACTACAATATCCTCGGCAACACGACGTCGACGACCAACTACCTGACGATCATCAATCTGCTGAAGGATCGGAAACTCATCGACGGCATCGGTGTGCAGGGACACTACTTCGAGTTCAGGAGCCGCGTCGGGACCACCGGCTATGTCTATAATCTCGCCGATATCAAAAGCAACCTGAACAGACTGACCGCCACCGGCCTCCCTGTCTATATTACCGAATTTGATGTCGATGAACCCGTTGATTCCGATCAGCTCGCACAGTACATGATCTACTTCCCCATCTTCTGGACCAATCCAAGTGTAAAGGGAATTACATTCTGGGGTTACGTCGATGATGACGTCTGGACTTCGTACCCGGACACTTATCTGCTGTACGCGAACGGCAGGTCGCGTCCTGCCTTTCAGTGGCTCCAAACATATATCACCATTCCGGTGCCTCCGGCGCTCATGTCGCCAGTGAGTGTGAACGGCACGCCGCGCGATCCTCAGCTGGTCTGGCAATCTTCTACTCTTGCCACGTCTTACCATGTGCAGTTGGCTGACAACAGGTCATTCAGTCCTCTCGTCGTAGATACCACGCTTGCCGACACAACGCTGAACCTGCGTCCGCTTGCCGCAAATGTGCGGTACTACTGGCGTGTCACTGCCGCGAATTCGGTCGGCACCAGTGATTACTCGGTGCTGGGGAATTTCCTTACGGGGGAGGTCATGTCGGATGTTGAACAGACAGGAGCCATTCCGTCCGAGTACTCCTTGTCGCAGAACTACCCAAATCCGTTTAATCCAAAAACAGCTATTGGCTATCAGTTATTAGCTATTAGCTTCGTGAAACTGGAGGTGTTCGACGTTCTCGGTCGAGGAATCTGCACTCTGGTGAACGAAGCCCGTTCAGCGGGGAGTCACACAGTGGATTGGGATGGCTCAACCCTTCCCAGCGGAGTATACTACTATCGACTCCAGGCACGACCCGTGAACGGTCAGGAACCGGTCTTCATCGAATCGAGAAAAATGACCTTGATGAAATAGTATCAAGGTAGAAGTCGAACTTCTACCGATTTTCGAAAGGATATCGTATGTCAAACGCGGGTAAAGTTTTTTTCACTTTCGTCTTCCTGACATGTTCTCTGAACGCCCAGACGAACAAACTTGTGCCTACTCCCCGTTTGGAAAATCACGGGGATACGAAGCATATCATTGTTGACGGCAGACCATTTCTGATGCTCGCCGGCGAGACGGGGAACTCCAGTGCCTCAGACCTGAAGTATCTTGACGAGATCTGGCCCAAGATCGTGAAGATGAACCTCAACACCTTGCTTGTTCCGGTCTATTGGGGCTTGATTGAACCGGCTGAGGGAACGTTCGACTTCTCTCTTGTTGATGGTGCAATCAACGGTGCGAGGAAACACAACATCAGGCTGGTTTTTCTCTGGTTCGGGACCTGGAAGAACAGCATGTCCTGCTACGCTCC